>VXPE01000091.1 GCA_009839745.1 Candidatus Poribacteria bacterium | reverse complement strand
CAACGATTTACCCGTGCTTTTCTAAAGACTAAACTTTTATCAAACTCACGTTAGATATAGCCAGAACTTAACAGATTATCAAGAATCGGTAAAACGCGAACGGACAGAAGCGGAGGAAAATCCACCGAATACCCCAGACCCAAACACGGAAGTTTCTAAATTCTTCCTCAAACCCACGCCGCTAAGCGTCTTCGCGAGCGGTTTAGAGGAGGCGCTGCCGACCTATCTTGGGATGACACGGAATGGCGTGCGACAAGGGTCAGCAGGGGTTTCTCAAGCCTCCGTGGCGTATGCCCTCGGGAACCTGGATTTCCTATTTATTGTCGGGATCGTTTTCAGTTTGTTGGCACTCCTGTTTACGTGTGATGCGATTGCCGGGGAGAAAGAGGCAGGCACGCTTCGGGTAAACCTGTCAAATCCGCTTCCGAGAGATGTGTTTTTGTGGAGCAAGCTGATTGGCGGATATATTGTGTTCGTCGTTCCATTCCTGGTGTCTTTCCTCTTGGGATTACTCATACTCGTCGGGCAAGGGTTTCCACTCGGTGAGCTCAATTTTGCGCTGCCCGTGCTCGGTCTGACGCTTGTCTCACTGCTCTATATTGCTGTGTTTTTTGCGATAGGTGTCGCCATTTCAACGTATCTGGACAATTCAAAGACTGCATTGATCATCGCTTTTACGTTTTGGGTATTTGCGGTGTTGATTGCCCCTCGAGGTGCGTTTGTCGTCGCCAAACTTGTCGCACCCACCCGGACACAGCAGGCTGTTTATATGGAAAAAAGCGCACTTCACAATAACCTGACGAAGGATAAGGACGAGAAGATTTGGCAAAAAACGGCTCTGGCTTTCGGTAGTGGAAGTTCTTTTGGTATAGACCTAAGCGATCCAGAGACGCAAAAACGGTTGGATAAACTTAGAGGACCGATTGAGGAAGAGTTTCGACAGGCGTTCCAGAATCGAGCGGACAAGATTGATAGGGACTATCAACGCGAAAAGGATCGGCAAGAACAGGTTGGCGAGATGCTTTCCCGGATCGCGCCCACCGCTTCACTCACCTATTTCGCGATGAACCTCACCCAAACCGGCAAGTTAAAAAGGGATACCTACTTTCAAACGGGTGAGAGATACTACGATCAACTCGATGATTCGCATTTCAGTCAAGTTTCAGACGATGCCCTGGCACAGATTATGCAGTTGACGAGTCGGATGGAGGCTTCTGAATCCGAAACAGAGAAACTCCCGCCACCTCCACCCCTGACAGAGCCTTCTTTATCGGATACAGTGCGTCGCTCGGCAGTGGATGTGCTCTTACTCTGTTTTTTCGCGCTGGCATTCACAGTCGTGGCATTTCTGAAGTTCTTCCGTTCCGATATTTGATGTCAAGAGATGCCTCACTTTCCCTCGGCGGTATTTGATGAAGATTAAACGGTAATTTCGTAACAATGCCCGGGGCAGTTACAAACCACACCTACCGGGCTTGGGAAAACGGGAATTTATTTCTGAATATTGCTTAGTTTGTGCTACAATATCCATTTATAGACCCCACGTTATTGTGAGGCGGCAAATGAGGTATCCCCGTAAATGGCTTCCGATAATTCACACACATCCAACACAGCATCCGAATCCCGCCCATCGGCAATACAAACGCTCCGCCGTTTTTGCTTCATCGCGTGGCACGTCAGTCCGTTTGGCGCGATCGCACAGGCATTCATTACGCTCATATACGGATGCATTCCTGTCGGTATACTTTGGGCAAGTCGAGGACTCGTAAACCTTATTGCTGCCATTCTCGCCAACGAAACAGAACCGAGTTTACAGACTGCAGCGCCTTGGGTGATTGCATTGGTCCTTCTGGCGATTCTCAGAAATGTAACGGGCACGTATGACAGTTACTTGCGATGGAAGATGCAGAACCGGATTAGACTCTACCAGCAGCGTCTCCTGATTGAAGCCGCGACCCATATCGATTTTGCTGTCTTCGATCAGCCACAGACCTACGATTTAATCCAACGGGCGCGGCAGGCACTGGGACATCGACTTGTCAATGTCCTGAGATTTCTTACGGAAATTGGACAACTCTGTGTAACCCTTGTGGGATATGGGGTTCTCCTCTGGATCGCAGATCCGCTACTTGTACTCGTGGTCGTCCTACCCGCACTCCCGTCGGCGTGGCTCAAAATTAAGACCGCTAAAAGCGGATACATCCACGATTATGATGCCACTCCCGTCCGTCGTATGATGGCGTATATGCTGGGTTTATTGCTCGGTTCATCGTCTGGACAGGAAGTCCGGCTCTATGGTCTTTTCAATCCGCTTTTCAAACGCTGGCGAACGAACCATCAAAAGTGGCGGGAAGAATCGCTTGCGAAAGTCTGGCTCCAAGCAAAAGGCTCTATCGGCACAACTCTCGCTGAAGTGATTGCCTATTCTGTGGCAATTTTCATACTTGCAGGACGGATCGTAAATGGAGAATTAACGCTTGGAGATTACGTCGTTCTCATTGGCGCGGCAGGAACTTTTCAATCGAATCTCGAGAGTTTGCTGAGTGCCATACAGGACATCTTTGAAGACGTACCGTTGCTTCAAGATTTACACTTTTTCTTAGAACGGGCGAAAAAGGATCAGAACCAATCAGGAACACAGCGGTTTCCACAACCTCTACAAGACGGATTAGAAGTCCGAAATCTCCGCTTCCGGTACCCAGAGGCACCCAATGACGTGCTACAAGACATTAACTTTCATGTGCGTCCCGGAGAGATCGTTAGCATCGTCGGGGTCAACGGTGCGGGGAAATCGACGCTCATAAAATTGCTGCTCGGTCTCTATCAGCCCGATGATGGCACAATCCGCTATGACGGTATGAACGTGAAGTCAATTGCGCCTGAACAGATTGCCCTTAACTGTGCATCCGTCTTTCAGGATTTTGCGCGGTTCCGTCGACCGGTGCGCGAGGAGTTGGTACCGGGTCCATCGACCTACCATATTGATGACGAGACCTTGTGGCGTGTCATCAATGCAGTCGGGCTCCAAGAGCGTTTCCAAACCCTTTCCCGCGGCTTAGATACATTTTTGGATCCGTCACTCGGTGAGGAGGGGGAGGGTGTCGAGTTATCGGGCGGAGAATGGCAAAAGGTCGCACTGGCACGGGCTTTGGTCCGAAACCCACAAGTCCTCGTCCTCGATGAACCGACCGCCGCCTTAGACCCACAAGCCGAGGTAGAACTTTACCGACAATTTGTTGAACTTGCATCAGGACGGATGACGTTCCTGATCTCACATCGGATCGGATCCGCTCGCCTCGCAGACCGTATTTTGGTATTAGATGCCGGTCGTATTGTTGAAGATGGCACACATGACGCACTCCTCGCTAACAATGGACGTTACGCCCAATTCTTCAGAGCACAGGCACGCTGGTATCAGTAGAATTAGTAGTCAGTTATCAGTAAGAATGGTTATCGGTTGTCGGTTGTCAGTTTTCAGTAAAGAGGTATTCATTAGTTCCAAACCCATAGCCTGCAATAATACGCAGAAATACTTTCTTCGCATTGGATTTCAGCGTTTACAAAAACACGCAGGCGGGTCTACGGCGAGGGAGATAAAAGTCCAAACCCAGCTGATCGAACCGCAAGGAAGAGTTAAAAAATGCAAACGCTAAAAGAAAGTTTCGTGGCTTATGCTCGAACTTTGGTTGTGATTTGGCAGAGCGGTTCCCTGGCTGTCTTGGGCATGTTCCTGCTCACCTTATTACCCGGTGTTGTACCGGCTTGCCAGTTTTTCGTGACAGAACGCTTAGTCAATACAATCGTCGAGGTGGTCGGCGACGCAAATTGGTGGCAGGCGGTTTTACCGTGGCTCATCGGATTACTGGGTTTACGTATTCTCAGCACCGGTGCCGATCTACTGCGAGAACCCCTGTATACCCACTTAGGTGAAAACATTGAAATCTGGATTAACGACGGCATTGCCCAGAAAGTCGATACGACAGCGTTAATCGAAATCCAGACTGCAGAATTTCAAGATTCACTTGAACGGGCACGCGCTGTCTCCGGACTGGTGCTCCAGAATATCCTCTGGTATCTCGTTGACAGCCTTCAACAACTCATCAGTGTCGTTACACTTGGCATCGTGCTGTGGCAATATCATCCACTGTTGGCACTACTACCTGCCTTGACAGGGATGGCATCTTGGTGGAGTGACACGCGTTTTTCGGCGGATCTTTACGGTTTTGACGTAGAGCAGACACCCCAACGGCGTGAACAGGATGCATTAGAAGGAATCCTGACGGATCGCGGCACGGGCAAAGAAGTCCGGTTATACCAAACCCAAAACGCATGGATAGAACACTGGCATCAATTGGGACAATCGCTCATAGACGGACAAATGGGAATACGACGGCGAAAATTCTCAGTCTGTCTCGCGCTCGATACCACACGCGGCTTGTTATACGCCGGTTCGCTCATCCTATTGTTGTTGGAAGTCTTTCGTGGCGAGTTGACCGTCGGCACATATATTGCCGCTGCTGCTGGTTTGGTCCAATTAGACGGTATCTGGGACGCTGTCGCCTTTCAATTTCAGGCGATCGTTGAAGAGATGCGTCCACTGTTTGGGGATCTGTATCGGTTCCTTAACAGACAGTCGGATACCCAATTCCCTGACACAGCCGATGAAAAAATAAATGAATTCGACGGAAACAGAACGGTTGAAGATATTGCAGTAGCAGACCTCTCGTTTTTTTATCCAAATTCGCAAAAACCATCGTTAACGGATATAACACTCACATTCAAAAAAGGCGAACGTGTCGCAATCGTGGGACCCAATGGTGCGGGAAAGACCACACTGGCACGTGTATTGTTGGGACTCTACCGACCACACTCCGGCAGTATTCGTGTCGGAGATATACCCTTAACCGAAGAGAATCGTCGAGCGTGGTTAACACACTGCAGTGCCGTGTTTCAGGACTTTACGCAGTACCACCTTACCGCACGTGAGAATATTACCTTCGGCGACCTGGAACATCCTGAACGCATGGAAATGGCATCAATTGCGGGGGGTGCCGCTTCCGTTGTTGAAGGACTCACAGAAGGTTACGAGACACTCCTGGGTCCCACTTTCGGTGGACGCGATCTCTCCGGTGGTGAATGGCAACGTCTCGCAACAGCACGGAGTTTCATGCGGAAAACCCCGTGGCTCGTTGTCCTCGATGAACCGACTGCAGCACTGGATCCGCTCGCTGAACAGGCGGTTTATGAACGATTTATTGAACGGAGTGCAGGACGCACATCCGTGCTAATCTCACACCGTCTCTCTTCTGTCCGCACGTGTGACCGGATCCTCGTCCTTGACAACGGACGCATCGTTGAGGACGGTGACCACGAAACGTTATTGGCACAAGATGGACTGTATGCCCAATTTTTCAGAGCACAAGCGCAATGGTATGTTTGAGGACGTGCCGTTTGAAATCAAACTTTCCCTGAAAAGTTTGGAGGTATAGAGCATTGAAACTATACGAGGGAATTTCAACAGGCCTCTCTGCCATTTTACAGGAGAGAATGCGTTCTGCCCTCACAATGCTGGGGATCGTTATCGGTGTTGCGGCTGTCCTCGCAATGCTTGCTATCGGTGACGGCGCGAAGCGGATCGTCACGCAAGAGTTTGAAAAGTATGGCAGTCATTTTACGGTGCGACGGAATCCGTGGATTTGGCGTGGGGATCGTGTGTTTCCGAATCGCAGCGGCGAACACTTGAAATACGAAGATGTTTTAGCGATTGAAGCCGAATGTCCTGCTGTTGAGTCTGTGATACCGAGTATTTCTAACGAAGTGCTGGCGCAGGCTGAAGGCGGTGCGGCAAAATGGACGGAGTATGATGGCGTCAATTCTTACTTTCCGACAGGGATGAAGTGGCAGATTCAGCAGGGACGTTTCTTTTCCGAGGATGAATTCAATAATCGACGAAAAGTCTGTGTGCTTGGGTTAGAAGTCGCGACGGAGTTGTTTGGGAATCAGCATCCGATTGGCACAGAAATCAAGATTTCGCTTCAAGGTGGAAGGCCCGACCGTTTTCGCATCCTCGGTGTAATGGCGGAACGCGGCACAAGTCTTCAATATGGATTCAGTTGGGACGACATCGTGTTCATCCCTTTGACAACCGCGCAAGATAGATTTAAGGGCAAACGCCACATCAATTATCTCAACATCAGAGCGGTGGACTCGGATTCCATTGAGAAAGCCGCTGAAGAAGTGACAGCCGTTCTAAAAAAACGACATCGGAACCAAGACAATTTTTTCGATATTAGTTTTGCGACTGCTGCTGTCAAAGAACTCGATAAAATCAGTCGCATCATTAAAATCATGCTTAGCAGTATCGCCGGGTTTTCGCTGTTTGTCGGCAGTGTCGGAATTATGAATATGATGCTTGTTTCAGTGAACCAACGCACCCGTGAGATCGGGATCCGCCGCGCCATCGGCGCGAAACGACGAGATATTTTCTTGCAGTTTCTGATTGAGGCGATCGTGATGTGCGGTGTCGGCGGCTTCTTCGGTATTGGGTTGGGTATAGGTACCGGATATGTCTGTTCACACATAGCCGTTACAATCGTCAAAGTGATCCCCCAGTGGCCCGTCGTCATCTCGCTATACTGGATAGCGGTTTCTGTTAGCATTTCAGCCTGCATCGGTATCGTCTTCGGACTCTATCCGGCTCTAAGAGCCTCACACATCTCTCCGATCGAGGCGTTGCGGACGGAATAAAACAAAATTCCACATACGATTCCGTTCATTTCCAACCTCCGTTTATAGGACAGTTTAGAATTAATTGGACACTCCGCATCGGTGCGGTTCGGTGAAAGACCCTACCGAGCTATCAATAGCATCAATTTCCGCATCCTGATCCCATTTTTTTGAAAATAATGCAACCTTTTGCGAGTTAAAACCTGTCATTATAAGTTAAAAGGCGTTACGATTCCGAAGAGGTTTTTAATGAAACAGAAAGATGCTGAACTCATTCAACGGGTACTACAAGGCGACCAAGAGGCATTCGGGTTTCTCGTCAAAAAGTATCAGAAAGGGGTTCACGCGCTGGTGTGGCGGAAGATCGGCGATTTTCACATCGCAGAGGAAATTACGCAGGACGCCTTTTTCAGGGCATACCAGAAACTCGGAACCCTAAAAAATCACAACCTGTTTGCGGGATGGCTTTATGTCATCGCGTCACGCTTGTGTGCTGACTGGTTCCAAAAGAATTCTCCACCGGAACAATCCTTAGAAGTTACGGCTATGAGTGAAGTGAATCAAGTGTCATACTCTCAATACGTTTCAGAAAAACAAGCAGCGGAAACCGATGAAACGCGCCGTGAGATCGTCAAGAAGCTGCTCCAAAAACTACCGGAAAGCGAACGCACCGTGATAACCCTCTATTACCTCGGTGAAATGACAATCAAAACCATCAGCGAGTTTCTCGGTGTCTCTCCAAATACCGTTAAAAGTAGACTCAGCCGTGCTCGCAATCGTCTCAGGAAGGAAGAACACATGATCCGACAAAACCTCGGCAGTTTCCAACTACCTCCGTATTTTACAGAAAACATCATGCGGGACATCTCACGGATTACCCCCGCAGCCCCTACGACACATAAACCCGTGGTGCCTTGGGCACTTTCAGCGGTATCTGCGATCGCGCTGTTCTTATTGTTCGGGGCTGGGACACAGTATCTCTCCCGTTTCCAGAAACCTTACGACCTAAACGCTACATCGGAACGAACCGTTGAACTCATTGAAGCGGTTTTGGTTTTAGATTCACCCGCCAAACCCGCTGTGCGGAATCAGCCTGGAAGTTCATCAACGCCCGGTAGAAACCCGGGGGCAGGTCAGCAACCCGATGCGCGACTCTTTGCCGCCGCACTTGTGGATGAAACTGAGGTTCCAACGCCAGAACCGCAGTGGATACAAACGAAGGGACCCGCAGGCGGACTTGTCAATACCCTCTTCACGACAACGCGTGGAGACATCTATGCAGGTAGCTACACGAATCTTTACAAACTATCAGACGACGGGCCTTCATGGAAACTCGTCATCGCCGGAAGCCTGTCTTCACTCAACATGAAAGATTTCATAATAGGTAGTAACACACAACAAATGGTAGAGCGGGACGATACACTCTATATCGCTATCGATGCGGAGGTGTTGACTTCTACAGACTACGGTGAGACGTGGGATTCGCTCGGTGCACACCCAAAAGGGCAGCCCGTTGGGCTCGTCATAACGGACGCGGTTCCGGGGGCAGAAGCCGACATCACACTGAACCTTGCTCTCATTGAAGGTGTATTTCGATCTGCGGACGCTGGCAAGTCGTGGATACCTCTGAACGATGAGAACCTCGCGGGTCGAAAAATTCGTGCAATCGCCGCCGTTGAAAACATTCTGTTTGCTGGGACTGACAACGGACTCTATCGCCGTGATATGGATACATGGGAAAAATTGACGATTCGTCCAACAGAAATGTCCGAAGATAAAACGGCTATCCATGCCTTAGCGGTCGATAAACACCGGCTCTATGTTGCAGCCGGGGACGAAGTTACAAACCAGAATCAGATCGGGATGCAACTTAGAGCTTCGCTGACAGGAAGTAGCCAGTGGTCGCTTTACCGTTCAACCGATCAAGGCGATTCATGGTATTCCATAGATCCACGGAAGAGGCAGGAGCATGAGGAAGAGAGACAACAGAGGGAACAATTTGGGGTAAGTGTCCCATTCCCGGGGGCAGAGGAAACGGAAATCCATCTGCCGAGTATCAAGCTTCTCGCGACGCAGGGAAGGGTTATCGTCGTAGATGCGTTTGGAGAACTGTTCTACTCCATGAATACCGGGGAAACCTGGACTGCCTTGGATATAAAGGGCGGGTCAGGTTACAACGTGCCGCCGCCTGTGCTGATGATGGACGAGAATACTTTCTACAAAGGAGGACCTTCTGGGGTTCAGACCACAATTGATGGTGGCAAAACGTGGTCTGAGTTTAATAGCGGACTCGTGGGCACTCCCGTTCAGACACTTATTGCTGTTCAGGGTGAACTCTACGCAAATTCAACAAATGGGTTTGTCACTTCAACGGACGCAGGTGAATCGTGGACCCCGCTTCCCCGTGGTATTGACCACGGTGTCTTTATCAAAGTATTTGACGGTGTCCTCTATGTAAAGAGAGTGAATCAGATGAACTCACCTTCACCTATAGCCCATCTATCCACCGAGGACAATAGTCTAACGTTTATCTCCGGCATGCCTGCTTTTGAAAACGTCATGTCACAGAAAATGGACGAAGAAATGAACAGAATTATGATGCAAGCATTCACCGATGTGGCTAAGCAAGACCTTGAAGAAGGTGTGCCACCAAATCCCGAGGATGTTGATTTTGACCAGTTAAATGAAGCCATGAATAAGTTTATGCAAGAACAAGCCTCGGCTAGTATGATGACGTTTATTGGAAATTTTGCCGTGAGTGGCGATACCTATTATGTGGAATACGGGAAGACGCTTTACAGATGGCGACCCGGTATGACTGAATGGCACAACACAGGGTTAGTCGATACGGGCGAGGACGCTTTCGCGTCCCTATTATCCGGTCCTTTTGATTATTCGGCTGATGTCTCTACGTCTTATGATACCATTAATGCTATGGGTTTCAGAATCGCCGTGTCGGATAGCACGGTTTACGTCGGAAAACGGGAGGGACGCCTCTTTCAATCGTTTGATGAAGGGGACACCTGGAACGATGTTACTGTAGACCTCCCGTTCTCTTTTGAGAAATTCGAGGCGATCGTTTTCGCGGAACCCACCGTTTATGTGGCAACCGATAAAGGTGTTGCGTATTCGAGCGATGGCACGCACTGGCATATCGCAACGGATGCTGAGGGTAGCGCTCTCGTCGTCTCCCGATTGGCGGTGGAAGACACAACGGTGTATGGACAGACCGATCAACACGTGTATCTGTTGAAAGTGGGGACTCATACATGGAAACAGGCGACCCCCGAACTTCCAAGTGCTGTTATCTCTTTCGCTGTTGATGGGAACACACTGTATGTCGGGACTGCGAATCGTGGTGTTCTGCGTTTCGAGCTTGATCAATCGTTGTAGTTCGATCCAACTATATCTACCGTAGGCGTGCTTGAGAAAGCACGCCTTTTTCGTTCTGTAAACGTGCTTTGTAAACCCATCGTTAAACCTTTCATACGCAATTTGACAGTGCACACTTAAATCATTATAATAGTCTTTGAAACCCCGAAAACCATATATGCCCAGAAAATAAACATGAAATACATATTATATCTCATAGTCTTACTACCGTTTATTGTATCCGTGCCAACGTCCGCTGAAACGCCAGACGGCACAATTCCTTTCGATTGTCCTGATATACCAACCCCCAAATTTCAATTCCACTTCACCCGTGAACTAATTGCACTCGCCGTTACGACAGCCCCCTTCACTACAGTGGACGATCTTTACATCCACATCTACGATGATGCAGCGGGTATTTATGATACACTCGCGCAATACTACGGCGAGACCTTGAAAGCAAAAAACTGGCACGGCATCCAAGAAGATGATAGGGTCCAACTCTATGTTCTCAACGGAACCACTATGCAAGGCACAGGTGTGGATAATACCTTTATGGGCATCTTTGCAGTCGTAAAAAGCAATCACGAAATCTATTTGCTAAACATCGTTGGGAATGTTCCAGCACAACAGGCAGGGCAGCTCCTAACAGATCTCAGCAAACTGGGTATTGAGATCTCTGAGTTGAAATCGTTATCGGCGTTGGAAATTGATAAACGATCTTTACCTTCCCCGACGGGGTTCCGCACTGCCGACGGTTCCCCAATCCATGAAATTCAGATTAAAGGCAATCAGAAAATTGATCGGGTGGAGATTCTCGAAACGCTTGAAGCAGGTGACGAGGACATCAATAAAGCGATGGAAGCACTGCGAAAAAAAATGGGGTACAGGTTAGAAGGCGTAGAAACATCGGTTAAACAGGAAGATGGCAAACAGATTGCGGTCATTACTGTGAAGGAACGTCCTTCGCAGTCTGCCGGCTTTTCTGGAGGGGGACCCATTATTCAGTTCAACCGTGTCACAGGTTGGGAGCTCGGTGCTGAGATCGAAAATAGGTTTCCGGGTGCGCGTCTTTCAGACGGCACTTTGGCTTCAAAACTGTTTGGAAATATAGGTTACGGATTTGGGAATAAACTCGTCAATTACGAGATTGGCGGAACAACAATGCCTTTTTTGGCACATACATACCGATCGGGAACAACGGGTCATGGAGATCCATCTGGCAAATGGTATCTTGGACTCGGAATGGATGCCAAAGTCTACCGTATCACAGACATCACGACACCGATTCTTACTGTCGTTGATGACTATGGTTCGGCTTATTATGATTCCCCTTTTCGGCTACTGTATAGCCTTTTCGGTGGATCGGATATCCATAATTACTATTCCAGAAGAGGATTTGAAATTGGCTTGCGGTGGGAAAAGTTATCACGACCGGTGCCTACTTCCAGTCCGACGCACTTAGCAACGTTGACGTTTCTTGTTGAAAACCATGAGAGTCTGGAAAAAAGCACAGATTGGCATCTTTTCAATTGGCGTTCGACATCAAAGGCACGAGAAAATCCAGCGATAACACCCGGTCGCATGCGGAGCGTTATGTTTGAATACGATTTTAACACCCGCCGGAACTATCTCGGCTGGCATAACACATTTTCGGTTGAACATAGCAGCACTGCCTTCGGTTCGGATTTCGATTTTACGCGCTATCAGCTCCATCTCCGCTATGCCCATCCACTCGGTAAACATGAGATACGGACGCGGGCAGTCGGCAGTTTTTCAACCGCATTCCTACCGATGCAACGTCAATTCACCATCGGGGGTCCAGGGGTCTTGAACGGCTACCCGCTCTACGCTTTTGCTGGCGACCGTGGTTATCTCTTCAACATCGAATACTTCTATCCTTTCCCGGAACTGTCTTTCTGGAGAAACATGCCCTTCGATTTTGATTTTAATCTCTTTCTGGTGTTTTTCCTCGATGCAGGTCAAGCGTGGAACATAGATAACCAAACACCCACGCTTGTGCCGAAGAGCAATGCCGGCATCGGTTTCCACTTCGGTGAAAGCGACTCTTTTTTACGATTTAATGTTGCGAAGGCTTTTGAATCGGAACAAGGCGTGCAATTCAATATCCTCTGGTTCTATAGTTTTTAATCGGATATGACATTCAAAATGGGAATCAACGCTGTCATCTATTCGCTCACGCACTAAATACAGTGAGTTCCATAGGACGTTTTTGAAAAAAATGCAACCTTTGGGAACCTAAGTGTCGTCCCCCTAATCATAGGACGTTAAACTTTTTAGCGAAGTTGCGAGAAATGCATTTACAACCTGAGATAGTTTAGAAAAAAGATGCAACTTTTTGGGAACTCGTTTGTAGTAAGTAATGCAAGGGATATATTTGTAGGCGGGATATTCGAATCCTGACCTCTTTTTAGATACACCCGTCTCAAACACATGAGGATACCCAATGCGAAGACGCACAAATCGAGCTTTATTGATATCCTTCGCGCTCCATGTCGTGGCGATGTTAGCGATCTCACCCTTTCTTGTGAATCATTTCACTGCGGAGAAAGAGAGCATATCGGTCGAGATATTAGAACCGGAATCCGAGCAGCCGGTGAGACAACGGGTTTTGCCACCACGCACCCCGGTGGTGCCACAGGTGAGTGAGACGGAATCAGCTCCCGCTTCCCCGGCTTCGCTGACGTATGCGCCAGAGGTAACCGTTCCGAAAACCCCCGTTCATGCCGATGTAATTCCCGATGTCGTCACGCATGCCGACCTTCCACAATCAGAGGCCCCGAGTCCTGTCTCCAACGCCAGTCTTGGTGAGGATGGGGAACTGGCGGGTCCCGTTGTCGCTGAGGGACAGCGGGGCACTGGGATTGGTGGACCCGGGCACCATGGACGCGGGACGGGGGGATATGGGAGCGGAAAACACTTTGCAAAAGGGACAGGCGCAGCGGATGTCGGACTCGCAACGCTTGAGGGCATAGGCACAGGACTCGGTATTTTTGACACAAATGTGATAACTGGACATGGATTAATCGGTGAAGTCTACGTCCCAGGTGGCCCAATCCACAGAATGCCGAATTTCGACCTTTTGACCCCTATTTATACCTTCGTCACACCAAACTTAGATATCGCTAAACGAGACTATACCGAGGGATTTCCGACCTCAGAAATGCAACATGTCGTTGAGAATTTTGCAATCCGATTCCGAGGGGAGTTAGCAATTGACCCACCCGGAGTGTACCACTTCGGGCTTTACTCAGATGACGGTGCGAAACTATATCTCGACGGGGTGCTCGTCGTGGACAACGATGGAATTCACGAGGGTAGCGGGAAGAGTAAGCACATAACGCTCTCCAAAGGTATATATCCCGTTGAGATTCAATATTTCCAAGGACCCCGATACTCTATCGCGCTACAGTGGTACTATGCCCCTCCGAATGAACCTTATTCTGAGAGCAAGCGTTCCATTTCAATAACACTCCCGGCATGGCGTTTGCGCTCGGAGGAATATATACTCGGAAGGATCGTACCACCGGAAGTTATCTATCGTCCCGGCAAACCGCGCGTCCCAGAAGCATTGCGAAAACTCCAACAACGTCTCAAGAACATCGAAAATGATCAGTAATGGAGCGTCTAAATGAAACATACGATTACAAGAGCATTCATAGCATTTCTGCTTCTCATGAATCCTGCAGTGCAATCACAGTCCACTAACGGCACTGTCGCCTTTAATTGTCCGAATCTGCCACCCTCTGAATTCCAGTTTGATTTGGACAGGCGTGTGATTGCCCTCGTGATGGAGGATCCGACTTCCAATATCGCACCGCTGTTTAACACTATAGACACCTTACGTCTCCGCAGTTACCGAGGTCGGTCTGTCAATCTTAAAGAAGTTGTTCAATATTACGGAGAAGTTTTAAAAGTGCGCGGCTGGCAGGTATTAGGACATCCCCCTCAAGATAATGTCAAAGACGACAATTTTCATCTCTATACCCTCCAAGTAAATGAATCCCTTCAGGGGATCTTCATTATCGTTAAAAGTGGCGATGATGTGTATCTGATAAATATCGTTGGTGAAATCCCGAAAAAGCAGCTCGGCGCGCTGCTCCTCAATCTCCATCAACTCGGTATTGAGATTCCTGAACTGATGTCCCTCAAACAGCGCGATCTGGAAATCCCGCCCCCTCCACCGCTCCCGACACCGGAAGTTGTGGATCCAACACCAGAACCTCCCGTTACAACTGATACTTCTGAAGAGGTATCCCCATCGCTACAAGAAATCCAAGAACTAGCGAAATCATGGAATTGGATGTTTGATGGTGAACAAATTCACGACATTCAAATCCAAGGGGTCGAGGGGATTGATAGTTCCAATATTGTGAAAATCCTTGAAAATGGATCTGGCGATGTCACGGAGGTCATGCCTATTCTGACCAGCGTGCTCCTCAACAGTTCTAAAAAGGCATCTCTACGCGTCGAAGAAAAGGGTGCCAAACGCCTTGGGATAATCACCGTGGAAGATATTCCTATTACACGCACCCTATCAGTGCTGAAATCTCTGAAAATTTCTGGTTCTGATGTTAATCGCGTCCATAATACACTTAGCAAGTTGGTTTCACAAGGATCAGCCTCTCAAATTCCAGCCGTAGGCACACGGTTTTTAGCGGGGGATGTGCCTATCCACGAAATACGCATCCAAGGAAATCAGAAGATATCGGATGCCCAAATTCAACAGACGCTCGAAAACAGTTCTGAAGATATCGAACAAGCCCTCAAAACCCTGTATAAAGCGATGCCTTATTTTGAGGAGGTCAACCTACAAATCAATGAAGAAAATTCCAAGTACATCGCGACGATTACTGTTGATGAGAAACCGCTTTCAAATACGTATCTCGGTCTCAATCCGCCCCTACGTCTCGGATTCAATCGAGTGACGGGATGGGAAATCGGAACGGGTTTTGAACTCGGCAAACGAAAGGATATCGGGACCCTCTGGGCGTGGAGTGTCAGAAATTCAACGACCGATCAAAATTCAAAGTTCTTTGGGAAGGCGAGTTATGCGTTCGGCAATCCACACATCCATTATCGCATGGGGGGGACTGCGAATTGGGGAAAACCCTACATCTGGAATCTCGGACTCACAGCGCAAATTCACCGCCTCACAGATGCAGTTGCTCCCGAAATGTTTCCGAACTACAATGAGAATGAATCTATTTTTCAGCGTGTTTTTGGGATACCTGACCTTCAAAATTACTATCTGCGACAAGGGGCTGAGCTCGCCGTGCGATGGGCACCGATTATGCCGACCCACGCGTTCAAATTGGCGATGGTTACAGAATCCCACGCGAGTCTGCAGAAAAGCACGGACTGGTTTATCGCCAATTGGGGATCGCACCTCCGGGTCAGGGAAAATCCACCCATAATCCCCGGTCAGATGCGAAGCCTCACCTTCCAATACGATTTCAGGACGCGAACAAATGCCTTGGGATGGCACAATACATTTCTCATTGAACACAGCAATGCCGCCGTAGGCTCCGATTTCGATTTCACACGCCTGCTGTTGCACCTTCGGTATGCTTTCCGACTACAGAATAACCGAATTCGAACTCGGTTCCTGTTTGGGTTTTCCGATTCAACGCTCCCAATTCAACGCCAATTTGTCATTGATGGGATAGAAGGACTCCGAGGATATTCTTGGAGAAAACAGGAGGATGAATCTGAAGGTCCACTCACTTACAAGAGCGGATATACGTCCTCTCCATACACGTTTGCAGGAGACCGAGGGTTTCTACTCAACATCGAATACCATTATCGTTTGTCCAATCTATCAAGTTGGCGTTTTTTCAACAACGCATTTGCGATTGTTTTCTTTGATGAGGGGCAGGTCTGGAATGTATCCGGTCCAGCATATACCTTCGATCCTAAAGGAAATATCGGCATCGGTTTACAAGTTGGGGAAGATAGTTCCATTTTTCGACTCAACATCGCAAGAGCCTTTGAATCTGGCAAAGGTATCCACGTCACGACGGTTTGGTCCAAAAGTTTTTAAGAGTAGACGAAATTCATTTTTTGTGGTACACTCTCGCTCAGAGAACGGAACTCAATTTTACCCAGACGTTGGACCGACCTTCAAGCCGAAAAAATGCGAACCATCCAGTTGTTAGCCATTTTCATTGTGACGGCCCTATCCGTTATCCTGCCGAATTCAGAGGGTGATTCGGACAGATTCACCTTCGTCCGTCTAAAATATGGGGGGCAACTCACAAGACGCAGCAGTTGGCGAGTGGATTGGCCCGCCTCCGACCGGAATTTTATCTGGCAACTCCGCAAACAGACGAATATTGATGCCGATCCCCGTGAAAAGATTATTGATGTTGGTGCGACGGAGTTGTTTGAATATCCGTTCGCTTACATGCTGGAGGTCGGAAGCCTCAGGTTGAGCTATAAAGAGGCACAGAATTTACGCGAATATCTTTTACGCGGAGGTTTTATCTTCATTGACGATTTCCACGGGGAACGTGAATGGGCATGGTTTTACAAGGAATTCAAGAAGATTTTCCCAGAACGAGAACCGGTAGACATCCCGATATCCCATCCGATTTTCCGATGCTTCTTCAAAATCGAAAAACTCGTCCAGATTCCCGGACTCCGTTCACTTTTTAGTGGACGCACCTATGAGAGATACGACGGTTATCCCGCATACTGTCGCGGGGTTTATGACGACAATGGACGGTTGATGATGATGATCAACTTCAATACCGACCTTGGAGACGCCTGGGAACATGCCGCAGAAGATTTATACCCACGGGAGTATTCAAATGCCGCATTGCAGATGGGTATCAATGCGGTTGTCTATGCCCTCACGCACTAACGCGTCCTAATCGTAGCGACGCTGATATTTGAAAAAAATCTTTTGGATATGTTATAATGAACCTATCACAAACTTTGAATGGGTAGCACGCTTGCATACCCGCAAAATGGAGAAGCATATATGCTCAGTCGTAAACAGAAATTAGAGTTTTATGAGAACGGCTATATCTCTATCCCCGGCGTTGTGCCGCGACTTATGATAGACGCAGCGCGGCAGGCGATTAATCACTCCATCGGTGCTGTCGGTATGAACGAAGGAGACTTAGAGCGCTACCGGGCGCAATCCTACTGCAGCGAAATTCGTGAAGCCTCTGAGATCGTCGATCTCTTCAATAAAACACCGATCCTCAAGCTTTCAGAATCATTGATGGGTGAAGGGAACGTTCAAACGCCGAGTTCAGGACAGATTGCCCTGCGTTTCCCGGGTCCGTTGCAAGTGGATCCAAACGAACCGCACGGACACCTTGACGGGTTAGGGAGCGGTACAAACGGAATGGCAAAAGGGGTGTATCGGCGTGGATTCACTGCACTCGCTGTGATTTATCTCGCGGATGTCCTCGAAACGTATAGCGGGAACTTCACTGTTTGGCCGAAATCGCACAGTTTCTTCGCTAACTATTTCGAAAAAGAGGGGCACGAGATTTTGGCGGACGGGATGCCACAGGCGGAACTACCGGAGGGGCCCAAACAGATCGTTGGCAAAGCAGGCGATGTGGTCCTCACACATCACCAACTCGTTCACACGGCGGCACCAAACGCTGCAGCGGATATCCGCTACGCCGTCATTTTCCGGCTGCGACACATTGATTGTGAGAAAAACGGGTATGATGCTTACACCAATATCTGGAACGAATGGCCCGGTGTTCAAGAAGCAATCGCTGCAGCTGATGCCTAAATTCCTGTTCGGAAAACAAAAAAATGGGCGGCATTTGTCATGCCGCCCATTCGCTTTCTACTTCTACTGAAGGTCCTTAATGTACCCCCAAGTTGTGCTTAATTTACCCTTGGGATCAACATCAAAGGGGTTCTCGGGTCCACTGGCAAGATGTTCAATCTCTTTATCAGACAGCGGACGGTGGAACAACATAAACTCATCCAGAATTCCTTTGTATGCCCATGTCGGTCCCGTACCACCATCGAATGCGCCTGCCTCTGATCCAATCCCTATGAATCCATACCGGGCTTGTCCTGCGCCGATGACTTTTGCGGGTGCATCTACCTCTTGATCTAATTTCCCATCAACGTATATTCGATGCTTTTTCCCGTCGAACGTTGCCGCGAGATGGTGCCATTTGTCATCGGCAACATCCGTCTCACCGAACCAATCGTGGCAACACGGACAACAGGTGTCAAAAGCAACAAAGGTTGTGCCTATATTGCCACCGACGTCATCACCGACAGCGAAACGGAAGAATTCGCTCCGATCCCAAGACGCAATCATGCCTCTCTGATCCGCCTTAGACCATGCGGTGATACTAAACTCTTTAATCGGATCGACATATTGGTGCTCTCGGACTGCAATGTAACTCGTTGCGACGCCGGGAAACTCCATGCCTTCCCCGACTTTGCCTTTCACCGATTTGACATCGTTGTTTTTGATAAGTCCGTCATTCCCGTTACCGGACACATCAATCACATCGTCACCCTTGAGGGTGTCTTTGTTGAAACTGTAATAGATGATGAGATCATCCTCTTTGACCACTTGGGCATCGGTCATCAACACCGGTCCCACCAAAATTAGGATTGACATCACTAAGCTGAACGTAAGCGCAGTTTTCATTGGAAGTCTCCTTGTGTAATAAGAGATACACGTCATCAGTGTATGCTGTTAAAACCGTTCATGTTTCAAAAGGCGAAAACGGCGAACTTTTCCCGAATAGATTTGACGAAATAAGTGAAAGCGACATAGGAATACCTCCTTGGGAACGCACCAAGTTACGGTTGCAATACCCCAAGTTGCTCCTAAAAGGGTATAAACGCCTATAAAGAGTGCTTCTATCCTGCCACAGATCAAAGTGCTAAAAAGGCGTTCTCATGGACATAACATTGTCCGATCCTATACAATTTGAGATGTTCATTTAATCTCAAACTGATTGCAATATATAATAAAAAACATAAAAAAACAACAATTTTTTCCTGTCTTTAGCCACAGCGTCAAACCCCTTGGATCCGATCTCCTGTTTTAAGACAAAGCATATTCGGTTGGTACTGACAAGTTGTGGTTTAGGAATATCCTCCGACCCCTAACAGCATCCGTTCTTCCAAATCTGCCTCTTTAAGGAAGGTGTGGGTCAACCCATCTTCCGGTTGTGCGCCACCGTGGGGTGATTTTCGGAGCCATGTCGGCGTATAACTTAAAATTAACATTCTCCGCTTGGCGTTTAGCGTTGGTAAGCCCCGGTGCCAGAGATTGCCGTGGATTAGCACGCCGCCCCCCGCTTTCACTCGTAGCTCGACTTCACTTTCCACGGATTCGTAACTATTCGGTGTTGCCTTGTCCAACCAGTCATGCGATCCAGGGACGACTGCGACCGCGCCGGTATCTTCGTTCAGATCATCCAGATAGATGAGGCAATCAATACAGTGTGGACGTGAAAACCACGGTGGCAACGGGTTAGATACGACACGTAGATGTTGGTGCCACGGCGTTTGGTGTTCCCGATCATCACCGGGATAACTGATGCGTGCGCTCAGACCACGCAACCGGACAAGGGGTCCCATCATCGCACGGGCAATTGATAAAGTCGGTTGGAATTTAAGGAGTTCCAAGAATGCTTCATCCTTATCCATCAGATGACGCGGAATGAAGCCCCACCCCCGTTTACCAGCCATCGCACTGTCTCGTTTTTCCGACTCACGTTCCTCTAAACGATCGAGAGCATCCCGCAATTTTTGGAGTACCACGCCTTGAAAGAGCCCTTCCCGAACAAGGTACCCCATTTCGGCGAACGCCTGCAATTCTTCGGGGCTCGCGTGCACCTCAATTTCCCAGTGTCCCCCGGATTCCGCATCTGGATTGTGGTCGTTTAGTACTTCGTACTCGAGTGTATGTCTTTCCATGTTTCCCTCTGCAAATATCTGCGTCCAGAGTGAATTTGTCAAATTGTCGGCATCACATTCCCACCACACACGGGGATATACGCACCTGTGATGTAACTCGCGAGGTCTGACGCCAGAAAAAGCACAGTGTTGGCAATTTCTTGGGCAGTTCCACGCCGTTGCATCGGGACTTTACGCCAATAATGCGCGTCGGACGCGCCCGCTTCCGCCAAGGTCCTCACCATCACGCGTCCCAACGCGCCTGAACCACCTGTAATTACTGCTACTTTATCGGAAAGGTCAATCGGAATCATTGCCGCTCCCTATCTTAAAGATATCGCGCCGTGTTATGGCTGTAAAAAATCGCCCGGAATACGAGACATCGGATAATTTGCGTCTTCGTCGCGACTCGCAACGACTTCCGGTATTTCTCTATCCCAATAGTCCGGCACAGTATTCGGACGGCTATGCCATGCGAGGATTAGGGTGCGTCGAACGTCGGTAAAGTTTCTGTGGGCAGAGTGTAAAATGCGCGCATCCGCCATTACCAACGACCCCGCTTTCGCACAGATATCTACTTGATCTGGGTGATCACTGAACATGATGGGATGATCTTCATCAATGAACCGCGCCCCCTGCTCATGCGCCGGCACCAATATGTCGTGTAAATCGATACGCTTACGGTGTGTGCCCGGAATGACCTTTAAACAACCATTTTCCCGATCCGTATCTGTAAGATAATAATTAAGGAAAATCGTTTGTGGCCACGGGGCGCAACTCAGTGGATCGTTCCAGCGCATCCAATCTTGATGCCAATAGAGCGGGGGTCCCCCGGATTCCTTCGTCAGAATAATGATTCCACCCGATGATACAAAATCGCCAAATCCGATCTGTTCGAGTGCTTCACGTGAAGGTTGCCACTCCAGCAATTTTTGAATATGCGTGTTATCCTCACCGCGGACGTTGACGTGCTGTCCTTGATAGATAACATCTTCCGGTTCTACGTGTCCTGCGATCAGTCGTTCCGATTCGTCTCGGAGTTCCTGTAGAAATTCCTCTGTCAGAACATTATCAACAATGCAGAACCCCTCTTCAATCATTTGTTCCCGCTTTTGTATAGCGACTTCAGGTGTCATCACACGCTCCTTTACCTATAAATGTGATTCTGAAACTAACTTTAATCAGGCGTAGCTTGAAAGTTTGCTTTATTTTATACGAATTTGCGGGAGAAGACAACAATTTTTTCGGCTCATGTAAAAAGTAAGTGCTATTTTTTTGAAGTTGTGTTAGCATGTGTCGT
>VXPE01000090.1 GCA_009839745.1 Candidatus Poribacteria bacterium | reverse complement strand
CCTTGTCAAAATCCCGATCGCTTATCTCCTCAAAATCGACAAAGATAACAGAACGCCCCTCTGAAGAGGTAGAAAACAATAATTCAACTTTGTTGACATTCTCCTGAATAGCATCTTCAATAGGTGCAGTGACAAGCTTTTCAACTTCTTCTGGGGATGCGCCCGGATATAACGTTGTCACAACTGCGCTCTGTACTGAGACTTCTGGGGTGAGTTCCCGCGGCAGGTTCATCCATGCGTACACTCCGAAAACGATGATGATAATCATCAGGAGATTCGCTAAAACAGGGTTGTTTACGGATAGTTTGGGAATGGACATGGGGTCGGATTTTACTGTGTGAGATTGGAATTTGGTATTAATCTACAGATATTGTGGCTGTAAAGTCAAAAAGTGTATAAGGCGAGGTCAGCAAACCTCGCCTTGTCATTCCCATTAATCATCAGCCGGGACAGCGACACCTAACAGATCTTCCTCTGAAACGGTGCGAAAACGTTCTTCCGGATTTTTCAGGACGAGACCCCGTATATCTGTTGTGATTGCGTAAAGCGCAGGCATCACAAATAGCGTCATCGTGGTTGCGAGCGCGAGCCCGAAGATGATGGTATACGCCATCGGCATCCAGATCGGTGATTTACCCCCAAGACCGATCGCCATCGGCATGAGTCCGATAATTGTCGTCACCGTGGTGAGAACAATCGGACGTAATCGGACATACCCGCCCTTCAGGATTGCGTACCATTTATTGAAACCGCGTTCGCGGAATTTGTTGATGAAGTCGATAAGCACAATTGAATCATTAACGACAATGCCGGAGAGAGCAACGATCCCAAACATCGCGACCATGCTAAGCGTCGCATTGGCAAGGAGTAACCCGACCATCGCTCCTATCATTCCGAACGGAACAGCAAGCATAATGACAATCGGTTGGATAAACGATTTGAACTGTGCACCTAACACAACATAGATTAACAACAGCCCGACGATAAACAATTTCCACAACTCGGAAAAGGACTCTATAATCTCATCGAAAAGCCCGCGAAAATCGAGTTGGTATCCCGGATACAGGGATTCGACATCAGCAAATTTACTGATGAGCGCCTGATTCGCATCGAAGGGTGTCGTTTTTGCCCTATCTACAGAAGCGTAAACTGTAATCGAGCGTTCACCATCAAATCGACGGATATCGGAGTATCCTTTCTCCTCTGTGATATCGGCGACATCCTTGAGCGGGACGATAGCCCCAGTCGGTGTTGCAATCAACAAGTTATTCAGTTCAGCAAGATTTCCAAGTGTATCTTCCTCGTATTTGACGATGACATCAATCGCCTCGTCTGCTTCACGATACGTTGTTGCTTTAGCACCCTCAATCGCAGTGCGCACCGTTTGCGCGACTTGGAATGTGGTTAACCCATACTGATGTGCCTTCTCCGGTTTCAGATAGATACGGAGTTCGGATTTACCCGTGCGAAAGTCATCTCGAATGTCGTAGACACCGTCCATTTCCATGAGCGATGCTTTAAGGGTATCTGCGAGTGCCGTCAGTTGCTCAAATCTCGGTCCCTTTACCTTGACTTCAACATCCTCACCTTGTGGAGGACCGCCTTCCTGTGTGATGAAATTCAGTTCCTCAATTCCGCTAATGGTTGTGGTTTTCGTCCGCAGTTCTGCGATGATGTCATCTACACCGCGAGTGCGTTCCTGTTTGGGTGTGAGTTCAACAATAACCTCACCGAAATTGGATCCATACGTGACACCTTCCATCAAAGCGCCAGTCGGCGTATGTAAACCGATATTGCTAACGATTGCCGCAACTTCACTCGATGGAAGTGTTTTAGCGGCTTCTTCAATCTGTGCGACTACAGCGGTTGTTTCTTGCATGCCATAAGAGGGCGGCATTTCGGCTTTGACATAGAATTGTGGGAAATCTTCGCCTGGGAAGAGTTCCCTGTCGAGGACCAAGAATGCACCGACACACGCGATCAAGCCGATAAAGAAGACACTGCCTACAAAAGCATACCGATGTCGAATCGTTATTTTCAAGATTCGGATATATCGGTTCCTGATAAAGTCAAAAAACAGACCGAACGATGCGAAAAATCCTGTGATGTAGGCACTTAGGGCAAAGGTATTCGGAGATCGGGTCCGGAGGTTCTCAAGTCTGCTCCGTCCTGTCTGGGTTCTCGCTTTTCCCCACTCAGAAACGTGCGCCGGTAAAATCACGAATACTTCAAAGAGAGAAGCAATCAATACCAGAATCGCCATAATAGGAACGACTCGCATAAACTGTCCAGGTACACCGGACATAAACATCAGCGGACCAAAGGCGCAGATGGTCGTCAAACTGGCGGCTAAGACGGGCCATCCAACCTCTTCTGCCCCGCGAATGGCAGCGACTTTTGGAGGCTCGCCTCTTTCAATATGCCGGTAGATGTTCTCTATAACGACGATCGCATCGTCAACAACAATCCCGACGACTAAAATCAATCCAAACAGAGAAACACCGCTGAGTGAGTAGCCCCCCACAGACATGAACCAGAAGGTTGCCATGAACGCGACCGGTATGCCGAGTGCCGCGAATACGGCATTCCGCCAACCGATAAAAAGGAAGAGCATAAACACAACGAGGAGCAAACCGAAGAACGCATTTGTTTCAAGGATCCCCAACCGTTCCTTGAGAATAACCGAATAGTCGTTCACCGCTGTCAATTCAGCACCTTCAGGAAGGTCTGTTTTTCGTTTTTCAACCAATTCCCGGAGTTGGGCGACTAACGCGATTGTGTTTCCCTCGGTCTTTTTCTGAACACTTAGACTGATAGAGGGTTCCGCATTAATCCGGGAGAGGGTTCTTGCCTTCTCGTAGGTATCCGACACAGTCGCGACATCCTTCAAACGAAGCGGGGTCCCTGTCGGTTGAACGGCGATGATGGTTTCACCGATCGTTTCTGGATTGGCGAATTCGCCCATCGTCCGGACCATGAATTCTGTATTCCCAAGTTCCATGGTGCCAGCGGGCAGGTTTAAGTTGCTCGCACCGACTGCAGTGATAACCATCGCAATCGGAATCTGATACGCTTTCAACCGATCGGGGTTCACCTCAATCCAAATTTCCCGTTCACGAAGCCCCGCTATCCGGACAGACGCAACGTTTTTGATGTCCAGGATTTCGTCTTTGAGATTTTCGGCAATGTCTCGCATCTGCGTTTCCGAAATTTTCCCGCCTACAGCAATCGTTAGCATCGGGAAGCCGGAGGAAACGTCTAACTCCTCAACTTTCGGTTCGTCCAAAATCTCTTCTGGCAGTTCGTTCACCTGTTCTACAGCCGTGCGGAGGTTTTCGAGTTCCTTGTCGAAATCTCGGTCACTCAGCTCTTCAAAATCGATGGAGATAACGGATCTACCTTCAGAAGAGTTAGAGAATAGCAGATTGATTTTACTGACATTTTCCTCAATTGCCTCTTCAATAGGGGCAGTGACGAGCTTTTCAACTTCTTCCGGCGAAGCCCCCGGATATAGTGTCGTTACAGTCGCGCTCTGCAATGCGATTTCCGGGGTCAGTTCTCGGGGTAGGTTTATCCATGCATACACCCCGAAAGCGATGATGATAATCATTAACATATTCGCCAAGACGGGATTGTTCACGGACATTTTGGGGATGGACATGGCGGTAGAATTTCTCCTTATCTTTTAAGCGTTGTCTTTTGAAACGATACGATCTTGATTAAGAAGTGGTATCGGGGTAGTGCGTTCACCACCCCATTTTAAATCTGTGAGTGCCCTGGACGGATTTCCTTTTCTGACTACAGGAAAACGCAGTCTACCGAAGATTATCGACTCGCTTTAAGGGTGCTCCATGTTGTCGCTAACTTGCCATTTGGAGCAACTTCCAAAGGTTCAATCCCTTCGCCTTCGATGGAGAGTGTGTCTACAAGGAACGTAACTGTTTGACCGCCCCAACTGTTCATAAACCCAATACCGACCCGCTCTACATCAAACTTGTGATTCCACGTTTTATTCCCAGAGAGGGTCCAGTCATCTTTTTCACTTTCGCGGTAGTAGCCTGAAAACAGATCGTCCTCTTTAACGATCTTAAGATGAAGCGGGACATCAAACCCGGTCTGGAAGTGTCCTTTATCTTGCCAACCCCCTTGAACCATGCTGCCGATAAGTGTCTTTTGTGGCTGATTGGCTTCGCCACCGAATAGCAGACAGGCGTAGTTCAAGTCTTCATCGCTGTAGAGGAAAATACCGATCCATGAGTCGGCAGGTTTATCGGGTTCGGTCGAAAAAATTCCACTCACCGTTATGTTTTTCGCGGCACTTTTCGGAATTTCCCGTTCAAGCATCGGTTTATCAGGGGTTGTATGTCCCCAACCACCCTTTGGATTGGTCATTTGTAGGAAGCCATCTTTAACCTCAAAAGTCGTAACTTCATCGCGATAATCGCGGAATTCCCATCCCTCAACGAGTTCGTTACCGTCAAAGGGGTCGGTCCATACACCAGCGGAGACTATCCCGACGGTGCCACACAGCAAAATTCCGCATACAAGAATTGTGATTCGCATAGCAATCCTCCTTTTGATTTAAGACATATTTTAGTGGAAAATAGTTCATTATTCCAGAGATTTCGCAGCATAACAGGATGGCCAAGTAATTCTAAAATCCACCATAAATGACACTACGGGAGGATTGAATAACTTGGATATAACCATCTATAGGTTGACAACCCGAACGCTCTCTCCATCCTTCAGAGAATGTTGTCCAGCAGTGACAACCGCTTCACCTTCGATAAGCCCACTCAGGACTTCAGCTTCACCGGCACGCAAAAGACCTATCACCACAACACGACGCTGACTGACCCCATTCTCAATGACGAAGACGCTCTGCGTGGTGGCAGTCACATCCTCAATCAGCGCAGCACGCGAGATGAGAATCGTATCAGGATGCACTTTGATCGGGACGGTCACCTTGGCAAACATTCCCGGTTTAAGAGTGCCGTCCAGATTGTCAATATCGACTTCAACCGTAGCCGTCCGACGCGCCGGTGTTAGCGTTGGACTAATAAAAGTAATACTACCGGACATCTGGGCATCTATACCATCAATCTCTATGGAGGCTTGTTGATTGAGTGCCAATTGGCTTAACTGGACTTCAATCACCTCAATAGTTGCTTTGACGGTATCAATATTAACGATGTCAAAAAGGGGTGTCGCAGGAAGTGCCATACCGCCTAAATCCAAGGAGCGTCTGGAGATCACACCGGAAATCGGGGCGCGAATCGTAGCGTCATTCAGACGTTTTTGAGCAAGCTTCAGCGCAACCTCGGCTTGCGTGCGTGCGGTTTTCGCTGATGTTATCTCGGCTTCCCAACTTTTCGCAGTCTTTAAAGCCTCCGCAGAGATGAGTCCAGCCCGGGCGGTTTCGACTTGGGAACGCGCAAGTTCAATGTCTTTCTCCCATGTCTTCGTGGCTGCCTGGGTCTCTGCGAGTCGTAAGGAGGCTTCTGCCTGCTCAACTTGTGCCGCCATGGCTTGAATATCCTCAGTCCGCGCACCGTTATCGATCAGTTGCAGTTGTTCAGAAGCGATTTTATGTTGAGCGACGGCAACGTCTAACTGTGTCTTCGCACTTTCAACGGATTGCTGACTAATTGCGCCATTTTCAAAGAGTTGCGTCATGCGTTCGTGAGTGCTTTTAGCGTTCTCAAGGTTCGCCTCGGCTCGACTCAATCCTGCCTCGGCTTGTCGCCGGTCTTCATCACGCGCACCGCTTTTGATTTTCTGAAGGTTCGCAACAAGAGATTCCAATGCGGCTTCTGCCTGCTCTATTTGCGTGACGGTTCGGATTTCAGAGAGGTCGACCACCTGTTGTAGCGCAATCTCTGCGGCGCGAAACTGCGCTTTCGCCTGCGCAATCTGCGAGTTTACACGCACTTCGGCGAGCTGCTTTGTTTGTTCATGAGCCGTTTCTGCGGCTTTCAGCGTGGCTTCGGCTTGCTGCACGGCGAGTTGCAGTTCCTCATGCTCTACCACCGCAAGAGATGTGCCTTTTTTTACACTGTCGCCCTCATCTACGTTTAGGGCAACAAGCCGCCCTGCGACTTTCGGAAAAACGCTGATTTGTGATTCGGCTTGAATAGTGCCGGACAATTCGAGTTCCGAACGAATCTCTCCACGTGCTGCTTTTGTAACTTCCACCGGCTTCAGGACTATAGTTTGTGCCTGTTGAATTTCAGGTTTTTCTGGTTTTAGAAACCGTGGTAGGCTAATCACCACGGCTATCGCGAATACTATGAGTATACCAATCAGTACTTTCTTCACCTTCTTTCCTCCTTTTAACTAATACCATTTCTAAGAGATTATATCGCATTGACAGATCGCCTCAAAGACTGCACAGGAGACCAACGGTCTCCTATGCTACAAAGAGCTCGTTTATTGAAGCATTTTCAATCAGAAATGGTATTAGGTTATGGGTTAGCTTTAAGGATTGCCCATGTTGTTGCCAATTTGCTTGTCGGTTCAACATCTAACCCACCCAGTGCTTTTGCTAATCCGTGTTCCACAATGATCGATAGGTCATCTTCACTGAGAACAGTATTGAAAATGGCGGCTTCGTCGATAATACCGACGAAGTATGAACCGCCCCCCCATTTACCAATCTCAACGGGATTCGCTGTAACAGCCGTTTTTCCAGGACGTGTGCTCACGCCTGCTTTTTTACCATTCACGTACACAACGAGTTGCTCATTTTTCTCGTTGATGTCATAAGTCGCTGCGAAGTGGATCCATTTTTTTTCATCAGGAACGTGCGCGGAGGCTCTCGGTTCCCAGCTTCCACCCGGTTTGACAAATGCTGACATTTTATTGCCTTCCTGTGGCGGATCGATACGCAAAAGATATTCGTTACTTTTAGCAATGAGTTGCCGCCACGTAGAAATATCTGTGGCAAAAAACCATGCCATCATAGTGAGTTCTTCACCGAGTTGTAGTTCCGGTGTCGAGTCGATGGATACCCACTGTGCGCCATCAAACTCAAGGGCTTTTCCGATCTTTCCATCTTTCCACTTGGCACCGTTGATTGTGCCGTCGTGTCCGAGTCCTGAAGCGTCTTTGGTTGTTTTACCCGCGCCTTCATCAAAGAGCCACACACCAACGGCTGTTTCAGGATCGATTTCAGCAGAACAGATCTGTGGCAGTGTCCAAGCGATTAAACAAGCAATGCCTAAAATCAATATCAATTTTCGCATTTTTGTCTCCTACACGCATTGTATCTCGGGAAAATTCCTCAATAATCAAATTTTGGTAAGTTGCTTTCAGTCTCATAATTATAACACGCTGTCCGCCGCCATAACAAATGAAAATACCGGAAACATTCGCTAAATTTCTAATTGGACATGCAACCAAAATTGTGATACACTAAATACAAACGTAATCAGAAATTGCCATGCGGAAGGAATCGACTATGAACCAGAAAGAACAACTCATTGCTGACCTCTCTACGCTCCTTGGGTCTAAAAATGTCTTAACGGATGCGACTGCACTCTCGGTATACGAATGTGATGCGGCTCCTTCTTTTAAGGCGATGCCGGATGTCGTTGTCTTCGCGGATACGGCACAGCAGGTATCGGATATCGTGAAGTTGGCAAATAAATACGATACCCCCTTCATCGCCCGTGGCGGCGGCACCGGCTTGAGTGGAGGGATGCTCTCTGTCCAAGGTGGGATTATCATTGCCCTTAATCGGATGGACCGCATCTTAGAAGTAGATCTTGAAAATGAACGCGCAGTGATTGAGCCCGGTGTGGTGAATCTCTTGTTGACACAGGCGGTGCAGAACAAAGGCTATCACTACGCCCCGGATCCCTCAAGCCAGAAGGCATGCACGATCGGCGGGAATATCGCCGAGAATTCGGGGGGACCCCATACCTTGAAATACGGTGTTACCTCCGACCATGTGCTCGGATTGGAAGTGGTTTTGCCGGATGGTGAAATTGTTGAATTGGGGGGCGCTGTTGAGGAAACACTCGGCTACGACCTGCGCGGTGTGATGATCGGCTCCGAAGGCACATTTGGAATCGTAACGAAAGCAATCGTCAGATTGACCCGGAATCCACAGGCGTACCAAACGGTGCTCGCTGTCTTTGAGACAATGGACGATGCATCTAACGCTGTTTCAACGATTATCGGTGAAGGTATTATTCCGGCTGCCCTTGAAATGATGGACACGCTCGTCATTCGTGCTTTAGAAGAAGCCTTCCAGTTCGGGTTCCCCCTTGATGCTGAGGCAATTCTGATTGTGGAACTCGATGGTATTGAGGCAGGTATGCAAAACCAAACCGATCAGATCTTGGAAATCTTTAAAGAGCACAACGCACGGGAAGTGGATTACGCGAAAGATGAGGAGGAGCGACAGCAACTCTGGAAGGCACGAAAAAGCGCGTTCGGTTCATTTGGGCGGCTTGCGCCGAACTACATTACGCAGGACGGGGTCGTGCCACGGACGACGCTGCCGAAGGTGCTACGGCGGATCTCCGAAATCTCTGAAAAGTATCAGATTCCCATCGCGAATGTGTTCCACGCCGGTGACGGCAATATCCACCCCATCGTCCTCTTTAACGAACGAGACGCGGACCAGTGTGAACGTGTAGAGCATGTCAACCAAGAGATCCTGACGGTATGTGCAGAAGTCGGTGGCACAATCACCGGGGAACACGGTATCGGCGTTGAAAAGATGGATTACATGCCTCTCATTTTCAGTTCGGCTGATATGCGAGTGATGGCGACGGTCAAAGAAGTCTTTAATCCTACAGGGCTCTGCAATCCCGGAAAGATTTTCCCCACAGCCGAATCTTATGAGAAGTTAGGTTTGCCATACGACGCAGCCGGGAGTTTTTAAATGAAAACCTATTCCAAATTAATGTGGAGGGATAGGCATAATCCCACTTATTCATAGTTTTTTGGACGTGGTTTTAAAGGGTTTCCACAGAAAATTATTTTACTGTAACGATAGAGAAAGAAAAGTATATGGAAAATTCACGTGCATTGCACGATGAACTTCAGGGCATTGTCGGCGAATCCGGAATCCTGCTGGAGGCACAGGTCGCAGCCTACACTTTTGATGGATACGTGCCAAAAGCGGTCGTTTTACCGACTTCTGTTCAAGAGATACAAGAGATCCTCCAATTTGCGGTAAACCAAAATTTGTCGGTTATGCCAGCGGGTGCCGGCACGAAACTTGGTATCGGAAATTTGCCACAAAAAGTAGATATCGTCCTCGCAACAACACGCCTGAATAGCGTGGTGGAATATGAACCTGCGGATTTAACCGTAACCGTAGAAGCAGGTATCCGCTTAAAGGACCTCCAGACTGCGTTGGCGAAGCATCGTCAGTATCTGGTGTTGAATCCACCGTCCGCCGACCGCTGCACTATCGGTGGAATAGTAGCAACAAACGCGAGTGGCTCTTTTCGTTTACGACACGGAACCGCCCGTAATCAGGTCTTAGGGTTGCGGGTTGTTCAGGCAAACGGCACGGTTGTCAAAAGTGGCGGGAAAGTGGTAAAAAATGTTGCAGGCTACGATCTTAACAAACTCTATATTGGCGCGTTCGGGACACTCGGTATCATTACCGAGGTGACCCTCAAGTTGTCTCCCATACCCGTCCAAGAAGCGATACTTACTGCAGATTTTCAGAACGTTCAGGACGCAGCTGACACGGGTTTGGCTATTGTCGGTTCACAGACATTGCCGATGTTTGTAAACTTGTTCGTCAATTCGGATCCAACACGTGCAAAAACCGAGACACCCCCAGATGAAAATAAGCCGATGCTGGTGGTTGGTTTCGGTGGGGATCCCGAGACTGTGGCGTGGCAGTTAACGCAGTGTCAAGGAATTATGGAACAAAACGGTGCGATAGGTGTGACAATTGCAGAAGACGAATCGGTACAGCACCTTCAGGAGGCTGTTCAGGAATTCTCAGCAGATGACAAAAATACCGAAAGCGTCGTTGCCAAATTGAACCTGAAGCGCACCGATCTTGCAGAATTTGCTACGCAAATTGTGGAGGCAAATTGGACTCGGAATGTCCAGATGATGGCGTTGCTTGGGAGTGGTGTGGTGTCCGTCAATATTCCTGTAGCATCCGACACGGATTATCAATCGCTTGCGGATGCGCTGACGCGACTCCGTCAAACTGCCATGTCGAAGCAGGGAAATCTCATCATAGAAATCGCACCCCCCGAACTTAAACGGCATATTGACGTTTGGGGTTCCGTTGAAGGAACGCTCAGTTTAATGAAACAGATTAAAGCGAAATTCGATCCGACCGGTTTGTTGAACCCAGGACGGTTCATTTCGAGTATTTAGTTTTTTTGTTTTTTGCTGGAGGATTCACGACTGCTCACCCCGAAGACATCGGGCACGTAAGAGGTTGCCCGTTTATTACGATGTAGGGTGCTTTGGCATACCTACATTCCAAAAAAGGGGCATAATATGCAGGAAAAAAGATGGAGACTTCTGTGGATTGATAACCAAATATCTGATGTAGATCTCTCTGAGGCACAACTTAAGAATCGACATCGGGATGAACAGACCCATATAACATCCAAGCCCTATATCCGCTTTCTGGAATATCGAGGATACGATATTTCTGTAACAAATACGATTACCGAAGGCATCACGTTACTCCAAGACGAAGACTCTCATGCTGTCCTGTTGAATTATGATGGGGAGACACGAGAAGGGAATCCGCTTGCGCATATTCGGAGCGTAAATGCACATGTTCCTATTATTCTCCTAACACATGAGAAGGAACAAGAAGTGCTGCAGCAGGCGAGTCTTTACGATGTTGGGCATATTCTCATAGGCACGGCAGACGATCAAGATGAAACCTCGTCTCGGCAGTTAGAGACATCCCTCGCTCTTATACTCGAAAAACAGACGAACAGAGAAACATATACACCGCAGGCTTACGCGCAGCACTTTAACAGGTCACAGATCTCGGGTGGCACGACGCAGCGGCGCGGCTCCACCGACGATTGGCAGACCTGGATCGATACTTACGTTCGCCTCGTTGAATGGGATTTACGACTGGATACACTTCATAACGTTGATGAAATTAAATCCATCCATGAGATGGAGAAACGCGAGGCAAATGCTGCATTCGCTGACTATATTCAAGCCAACTATCACAATTGGCTTGCAGGTAAAGCATCGCCCACTTTATCTGTGGATGTCGTTTATCGATATGTCATTCCCGAAGTTCAGGCAGGGAAGCAGGTCCTCTTTGTTGTTATGGATTGTATGCGGTTGGACCACTGGCTGAAAATTGAGCCGTTGCTGTATCCGTTGTTTCATATAACCACAGATTACTATTATTCCATTCTGCCAACTGCGACCCGTTATGCGCGGAACGCCATTTTTAGCGGGTTGTTTCCGCTTGAATTTGCTGAGAGGCACCCAGACCTATACGCAGAACCCGACCCAACACAGACGAGTATCAACCGCTATGAGAAAGAGTTGATGCGCTTACAACTTGAGCGGCACGGCATACTTCTCAAGCCGCCGCTCCATTACTTCAAGATTTTTGACACACGCGGCGAAATTCAATATCTGCACTGGCTGAACGTTACTGATAGGGTTAGTTTGACGGCACTTGTTGTTGACTTCCTTGATATGCTGACACATACACGACACGAGATGGGTTTACTACAGCAGCTGGTCCCAGATGAAGCAGCGTTTCGGACGCTGGCGCACGCATGGTTTCAGCATTCACATCTTTATAGAATATTCAGAGTTGCGGCTGAACGCGGTATGACGGTCGTCTTAACGTCTGACCACGGTTCCGTCCTTTGTCAAAATGCAGCGAAGGTGTCAAGTCAAGCGGGACTCACAACCGGACTTCGGTTTAAAGAAGGGAAAAACATCTCATGTGCACCGGAAGCCGGATGGGTCATAAAGGAACCAGGGGCGTATCGCTTACCTGGTGAAGAAGCCCGAAAGAGTTATGTCCTCGCAAAAGAGGACTACTACTTAGTTTATGCAAGACGCTTCGATGTCTATAAAGAGATATTTCAAGGCAGTTTCCAACACGGTGGTGTCTCACTTGAGGAGATGATTCTGCCTTGCGTTGTGCTGGAGCCGAGGTAATTTCGGGAGCCACGCGATGGCGTACTTCCGCTGAGGAGAATGAACCGATGTTAGAAACCATCAGACTTGATAAATATTTACGCTGTGGACTGTTAGTGCTTGTCATAATGGTAACTTCTGCTCCTGTTCAAGCGCAGCTTGCAGATTTCGGATTTGGTGCCCCTCCCCCTGTTGAAAAACTCTCAGTAAAGGGGTACCTCTCGCTTGACAAGGTTCAACCGGGCAGCCAATTCCAAATTGCTGTTGTCGTTGAAATTGCCCAAGGATGGCATGTGAACGCCACTCCAGCGGGTGAAGGATTGATCGCCACCGAGGTCATTTTCCCCGATACACCACATCTTACTTTCGGTGAAGCCGTATATCCCAAGGGGGAGGTATTGGCACTCGGTTCAATAGGAGAAGCCCCGGTCTATCACGACACGATTACTATCGGTATCCAAGCCGATTTAAATCAGACCGCTCCAATTGCCCCTATTATGCTGGATATGGAACTCAGATATCAGGCGTGTAACGATGAGCAGTGTCTATTACCCGAAGTTCTCACCTTTGCCGTCCCTATTGAAGTCGTTGGCATTGAGGACCCCATTCAGCGGACGAATGAGGCGATTTTCGCCAATGTCGAATTCGGTGCCCCGCCGAGTGATAACGCAGGAGGTCTCGCCCGTGCACTCTCTGGGGGACAGGTCTGGCTTGCCTTAATACTTGTATTTGCGGGCGGAATTTTGACCAGTTTGACCCCTTGTGTTTATCCACTCATACCGATCACCGTTTCCATCTTCGGTGCCAATGAGTCTGCTGGCTTATTCAAATCGTTTCTGCTTTCTGTTGTGTATGTGCTCGGGATTGTTGTGACCTATTCAATTTTAGGCGTAGCGGTCGCATCGACAGGAGCGGTTTTTGGACAGATAATGGCAAACCCGTGGGTCGTCGGTTTCATTAGCCTCATTCTTGTAACCTTGGGCTTGTCTATGTTCGGTGTTTTTGAGATTCGGTTGCCATACACTGTGCAGAACCGCCTTAACACCGTCGGGGGTGCCGGGTTTGCAGGCGCGTTCGCTATGGGGACAGTCGCAGGGGTGATCGCTGCACCTTGCACAGGACCGGCGTTGGCAGTCGTGCTAACCTATATCGCAACCACGGGAAGTCTCTTCCTCGGATTCTGGCTCATGTTTACTTATGCCCTCGGCATGGGACTCCTCTTTATCGGTATCGGGACGTTCTCTGGATCGCTTTCCGCACTCCCACGTTCCGGTGGATGGATGTATGTTTTGGAAAACGTCTTCGGCATTGCCATTATTACGATGGCACTCTACTTTCTCAAAGATGTATTTCCACCATTGCAGGATTTTCTACAGAACTCACTACCATTTTTCGCTATTGCCGGTGGTTTCGTGCTCATTGGCGTGTGGCTAGGTAAGTTAACCCAACGTTTCAGCGGTATCTCTCCACGGATGCAATTCCAAAAGGCGTGTGGTCTTTTGCTGGCGGTATTCGGTGCCTATATGTTTGTTGGAGGTATCCAACAGCCTGCCGGCCCCCACTTGGATTGGGTTTACGACGAAGCCGAAGGATTTGAAATCGCCACGCGCGAAGACAAACTCGTAATGCTTGATTTTTATGCCTCTTGGTGTGCCGCGTGTAAAGAACTCGATCATAAGACTTATGCCGATCCCGCGGTCGCTGCGAAACTCGATGATTATGTAAATGTTAAACTCGATTTCACCCGAAGCTCCGAAACGACGCAGGCACTCACCGAGAAATATCAGATTCCCGGATTACCTGTCGTCATTTTCATGGATGCTAACGGGACCCTTCTCAAGCGATTCACCGGATTTGTTGGACCGGAGGAGATGCTTGACATCCTTGAGGACATTGAAAAACGTCCCCTGTAGCGCGTCGTTTTGAGCGTTTACCGAAGTAATCATCCTATTACCTTATACGTCAGGGCGGAACAGAGGAGGAAATATGCCCTTTAATGTAAAATCCTTAGTCTCCTTGCGGAGTTGGCTTTTTTACGCGGAAGTGGTGGCAGTCATCGGTTTTGTTGGACTTGCGTTTTTTTATATTCGGCGTGGGACTGCGGAATCCGAATCGCCACCATTGTCACAGGTAGGTGCTTTTATTCAGCAAGCAGATACCCTCTATAAGAAACAGGATCTTGCCGATGCTGCCCTTTACTATTGGCAAGCCTTACAAGCCTTGGAAACGCAGGATACAGTCCGTGAGATTCCCATAAACGGCATCTCACAGACGAGGGCGGAAGTTCGTTTGCACGCCAATCTCCGCATTGCGGAGATCTATTCACAGAGTAATTGGTTGAAAGATGCGAAGGCACGTTTAGAATATGCATCGCGCATTCAGCCTGAACATGCGGGTGTCCGTCTCTTACGCGGTAAACTGTTTCGTGATGAAGGCTTGCTTGCGGAAGCTACCCAAGAATTCCTTGCTGTGCTCGAGAGTGCTCCAAACAATGCTGAAGCACACTATCTCCTCGGCGTTCTCTATCAGGGAAGTAAGCAGTTTGAACAAGCTGCTAAGTACTACACGAAAGCAATTGAAAACGATCCAGAGCTTTTAAACATCCCCTCTGAAAAAGCACCTATCGGTATCCTTGCTCGCCTCCAGTTATCGAGAACGTATGCCAGAATGCTACAGAGCTATCAGTTCCTTGATAGGGAATTCACCGAAGAGGATTTGGCTGAGGTTACACGCCTGGAATCGGCATCGATTGCCCTCTTGGAGCAGGCGCATGAAAAGATGCCTGAAATGAACGAGGTTGTTGACGATCTCGTTCGCCTGCTTTTTTCCCGTGCATCTGCGCTTGAGCGAGAGGATATAGAAACACGTCAGTATGTGGATGCGCTGCAAGTCTATGAACGGATTGTCGATCTTGATCCCGAGGAGGTTCGGGCGTGGGAACGGATGGGTGAAATTTATGCAAGTTTCCTTGGGGATAAAGCAGCGGCTTTAGAAGTGTACCGCACAGTGTATAAAATCGAACCGCACCCGACTGTCTTGGCAAATATCAAATCCCTTGAAGAAGATGTCGCCGCTGAAACAGAAAGCCGATGAGAGGATTTGAACCTCCGACCTACTGATTACGAATCAGTTGCTCTTCCACTGAGCTACACCGGCTTAGCACACTATTACGGTTGGAAAGAAAGTGCCGAGAGGCAGAATCGAACTGCCGACACAAGGATTTTCAGTCCTCTGCTCTACCGACTGAGCTATCTCGGCATCAGGTATATAATAATACCATTAAACGGAGGGGTTGTCAAGTTTTTTTACAGGCCCATTTGGTTTTTCATTTTTGCGCTGGACTTTAGAGGCACAGGCCCGGTAGGAGCGGTTTCTAACCGCTCTGGACATGGCATACGAAATTTGTCTCTACGATTCCAAACGCATCGGCATTACAAGACAGATGTGACTTTCCGCACCGACCGGTTTAAAGACGATAGGCTCCACTTCGCTTTTAAACTCTATTGCCATGGACTCCGTTTCAACGTGTCCCAAAGTCTCTATCAACAAACGCGCATCGATACCAATCCGTATGCGTCCTGTGCCAGACTCCACAAGAATAGGCTCGTATGCCTCTCCTAATTCCGGAGTCTTTGCTGAAATCTGGAGCTGCTCAGTATCAATTTCCAAAGCAATCGCATAGTTCTTCGGATCCGATAGCAACGCAACGCGCCGTGCTGCATGCAGCATCTGTTCTTTAGAGACGACCACTCTGCCTTCCGCAGCTTCAGGGATGATTTTCTGGTATGGTGGGTAATCGCCCTCTACGAGTCGTGTCGTTAAGGTCGCATTCTCATCAGCGAAGAGAATCTGATTTTCAAAAATTGAGATCTGCACTGTGCCAGATTCAGTGAAAGTGCGAGCGATCTCTTTAACGGCTTTGAGTGGGATGATGAACCCTTTTACATCCTCTGACGTGAGCCGTTCACAGCGTGCAAGTGCGAGCCATCTCATATCGGTGGCAACGACTTCCGTTTTATCGGGCAGGAAATTAAAATAGAGTCCATTTAGGAAATAGCGAACATCCTCCGTTGCGGCGGCAAATTCGGTCTTGTAAAGTAGATCCCGCAGAACATCGCCATCAATTGTTAGTGAATCTCCGTCAACAGCAGGCAATTGTGGGAATTCTTCGTCTGGAAGTCCAATAATTTTATAAACACCGTTCCCACAAGTGAGTTCAACTCGGTCATTTGCCGTCGTTGCGAAGTGGATCGGTTTGTCTACCGGTAATTCTTTGACGATGTCTGCCAACTTTTTCGCAGAGACAGTAATAGCCCCGTCTTCTTGAATGGCACCTTCCACCTTGATCTTAATACCGACCTCCAAATCTGTGGCGATACATTCAATTTTTCCATCTGCGGCTTGGATAAGAACGTTTGAAAGAATCGGTAGGGTTGTGCGTCCACTCGCTACGCCTTGTAGCACTTGCAGAGAATTCAAGAGATCATGTTTTTCAAAGGTTAATTCCATTTCCGGTTCTCCTTACAAGCATTTTTACAATTTTACTAAAAAAACGCGTTAAAGTCAAGCACTTTTTTAACTTATGTTAAGTAATTTGGGGGATGCTATGACTGAGGTACCTGAATGTAAAGGTTGCACATTTCTATTTTCTTATTGTTAATGACGCGGTTTGGAGACGAAAAGGGTGCATGATTTGGTAAAAAATCGCAACAAGTGAAAGATGGTGTTTCTATTCGTTCCAAATGCCGATTTCGCGGTAGAAACGGACGGCACCCGGGTGAAAAGACGTGCCTGTATCTTTGACGACGTTTTTCGGATTAATGGCTTTGCCGGCACCGTGCCGTTTCACGACTTCCGCCCGGTATGTATACAAGGTCTTCGTGAACTCATAGACGATGTTTTCATCTGCGTTTTCAGCGGTGATGAGGTGCATCGCGCCCACATTCATACTCGCGAACGGCTCCGTCTGTCCTTTATAGGTATTGGCAGGGATAGTTATTGCATTAAAGAAAGGATAATCTGCAAAGAGGGACTGTTTCGCGGCATCGTCGAATGGAATGAAGAAGATGTCTTGAGACGTGCTGGCTTGTGTAGCAGCTGGCGTTGGGACCGCACCCCCGACGAATGCAGCGGCAGCAGAACCGTCCGCTAACAAATCTACCGCCCCGATATAAGTGCTATTAATGGGTGTGAAATCCTCGTAGGTGATACCGTGTGCCGCCAGTATCGGTTTAAGGAAGTACTCGAAGCCTGCTCCTGCGGGTCCAACGACAATCCGTTTACCGGTGAAGTCTCGGATACTACGGACATCAGAGGACTGTGGTGTAAGGAACAGTCCAACATTGGGAGCAAGCGTCATGACGGTTTGGATGGTGTGTTCGGTTGCCCAGGCCCCTTCGCCGCGCACGGCAAAATAGGAAATTGCGGCATTGGCGAGCGCGAATTCCAATTCACCGTTCACGATGCGTCGGATGTTTTCCTGTGTGCCTTTCGTGGCTTCTGCGGTCACTTCCCAGTTCGCCTCGGAAACGTTACCGTCAACGACCTCGGCAATTGCCGAACCGACGACGAAGAACGCGCCACCCGCAGGGGCAGTGCCGATACTGATATAGCGGCGTTTCGTAGAAGTATCGTTCACCAACTCGGCGGGAGTATTGCCCTTTTCATTTTGGGCAGTGTTTTGTTTTGCGGTGTTGTCGCACCCGATGGCAAGTATAACGCAGAGAATCGATAGATAGGACAGGATTGATTTCATGAGGAGCTCCTATAGGTTATGGTTATTTCGGGCTGACAAAGTGCTCTCATCCATATCAATTGAGCGGCACTTCGGGTGGAAATGGACACATTTCCGCCATTGCTGGGAAGATGTGCGTTACATCTTTTCTAAACACGTCTCCACTCAAAATGTCAACAATGCCGCCCTGATGCTCTGGGTATTCTGAGAGGAATCGTGCAAAACTAAATTCCTTCGTATAAAAAGCGTAGACGAGTTTCCGAAATGCCTCCATCCCCTTTACAAATTCGGGTCCAAAACTTCCAAGTTGCGTTCCGGAGAAGTCGTTCTTACGGAACGCTTCGATGATAACATCCGCTGCCATCTCACCAGATTTGAGTGCAAGAAACAGCCCTGTTGAGTAGACGGGATCCAAGAATCCGAATGCGTCGCCTACGAGCACCCAGTTGTTGCCCGCAATACGACTCGCACGGTAGGAGAAATCTTTTGTGGTTTGAATGGGGAGGAGTTGCTTCGCGCCTTCGAGCCGTTGTTGCAATGGCGCACACTTCGCGAGTTCTTCGGTGAAGATTTTTTGGGCATTGAGTTTGCCGTCGGCATTCCTTCGACCCTGAAGGAGATAGTCCAACTCGCCCACAACCCCAATACTCGTGCGGTTGTAAGGGAGTGGGATCGACCAGAACCAAGAATCCTTCTCTTCGGTGTGTAGGATGAGCGTCGCGCCCTCGTCGATGCCTTCGTCTCTGTGTCCGCCTTCATAGTGTGTAAAGAGCGATGCCATTTTGAGGTTCGGTTCTATCGTATTCAGGTTCAGTTGCCTTCCGATGAGGGACCGCTGTCCGGTAGAATCCACGATAACAGTGGCATGGAGGGTTTCACGGGTGCCGTCTGTCCGCTGCGTAACAACACCGGTTGCGGTGTCCCCTTCAAAGAGGACTTCTCGCACACTGATTCCCCTATGGACCTCTACACCTTTTTCTTCCGCATTCTCCAAGAGCATCTGGTCGAACTCACTCCGCAAGACCTGCCATGTGACAGCACTTTCGTGCGGGTTGGTTTGAAAGAAATAGAAGGGGGTGGAGGCTTTACCGGCGCGTGAGTAGAACTGGACGCTGTATTTCTGTGGAAAATGACTCGTCCGTAGTTTTTCGAGCATACCGAGTCGCTTGAAGGTCCAGTAGGTAGCGGGAATCAGCGATTCCCCGATTTTGAATGTCGGCTCGGCTTCCCGTTCAAGGAGAAGGACGCGATGCCCCTGTTCCGCGACGAGTGTTGCAACAGTGCTTCCCGCGGGTCCACCTCCGATAACGATGGTGTCGTAGGTATGATATGTATTCATTTATTTAGGGCTGTATTTCATATCCGTTCTGATTGTGCTGCTAAAGCAGTAAATTGACGCCTTGTGCTAAATAACTGTTTGTAAAACACAACTTCACAGAAGTGCCATTTTTTTATGTGTTTCTCACGAGTTGTGCCCCTCTTGAGTCCCGTAGGGACGATATGTTTATAGAAAAACGGCATACACCCCCTTTCAGTCCCGTAGGGACGATATGTTTATTTCAGGACTTACGCACTTTTGACTGTCGTCTGTTCTGTGAGATGAGATTTTTCGGAAAACACAGTGTTCAGGTGGAAACCCACACTAAAAGTTTATGCTACAAAAGAGCAATATGCGTAAGTCCTATATTGATTTACATACGTATAACGGTTTGTCCGTAATTCTCATATATGGATATGATTTGAGTCCCGTAGGGTTTATTTGCTTGGGTATTTCTTCAATATGTTTATAGAAATGCGGCATTAACATCCGTTTTGAGTCCCGTAGGGACGGTATGTTTATGGGATAATATCAATATCTGTGAAAATAACAAAAACAATGCGTTAATTAGCACAAGCCGTTAAGTTCATAATCTGCCATTTTAGGTTGCCTCCTATTAGGACAAAACCTCAATCATGACATCGCCATCTGTCACAACGTCTAAAATTACACGATTTCCCTCAAGCAATGCCATCCCGACCAAGGGACCACCGTCCGTTCGTAGAACAGGAACTTCGCGTTCTTTGCCATGCCATAACACTTTCGCACGATATAGTTCAAGGGCTACTGTATTCCCATCGCCAAGAATTGCGTATCGGCGACCTGCTCGTCGGAAACCAAGACGGTTAATTAAATCACCTGGCAGAGTCAAGGAACCATCAAAGCCTGTATCAATGACGACTTCAATCTTCTCTCGCCGATTTAAGCCAACAATTTCCAATTCAATAATGGCTTCTTGATTATTTGTAATTCTTCCGACAATCATTGCGTTGGTGCTGAAATCTTAAATCCGATCCGGTAAGCAGCCGGAAATCCGATTCGTAAGCCGTAAACAGTTGCATCGGGGCATTTGGCAAGAAGACTGTCTGTGGCTGCCAAATCTTCGTCAGCAATCGAATAGTCACCTGTTTTGATGTCAATTGCCAAGAACTTTCCTTTGTGCGTAGTTTCAACTTTGTCACGTATGTTTTGCTGATAAAGTGCTTCGCCGCGAGCAGCAATGGCTTCAGAAGTGTTATCAGGATATACCATCGTCGTTCTCCTCACATTTAGCAATCAAATTATTTCTGCTGAAAGAGGCAAGACGCGATTGCATCGCGTATCTACCAAGAGAATTTTCCTGCAACAATTATAACCTAAGATTGCAGGGCGCGTCAACACATAGTTGACGGCGTGTTCTATAGCCGTTCATCGGTGAATCGGTTTGATTTAAGCTCGTATCTCGGTAGCGTTCCGAGTGGGACTGATTTCACGACAGCGCGCAAACCTAACTCGTCTCGGATCGCAGCGGCGACGGCAGTAGCGGTTTCAGCAGGATTTGGATGTGTAGATTCTATCTGGATTTCGAGTTCGTCGAGTGTTCCTGTTCCATAGACACGTCCCGCGAACTCACGGACATCCGAAAACTTGAGAACAATGTTTTCGAGTGTAGCAGGATACACGTTCAGACCGCGAATGATAACGGCTTTGTCTAATCGTCCGATAACACCGCCGTCAAGAACACGACTCGCCCGACCGCATTCGCACAGTGCTGGTTTAAGCTTAACGTAGTCTCCCGTCCGATAACGGATGACGGGCATACCAACGCGTCCTAAATTCGTGATGACTAACTCGCCTTCATCTGCGGCGTTTCCCGTTTCTGGATCGAGGACTTCACAGATAAATTCATCTTCGTTGAGATGGACACCCGCTTGCGGTTCGCACATAACACCCCAGGCACCGACTTCCGTTGCCCCGGCATGATCGTAGGCACGCGCCCCCCAACGGCTCTCAATCCGATGTTTCGTAGCAGGTAGACTCGCCCCCGGTTCACCCGCATGGAGTGTCACCCGAATTGAGGATTCTTCAGATAGATTAATACCATCCTGTTCTGCGACTTCAGCGAGCCGCAATGCATACGTCGGTGTAGCAATTAGGACTGTCACATCGTTGCTGAGAATCGCACGTATCCGCTGATCGGAGGTCATACCCCCATTTGGAATCGTGAGCGCGCCCAACTGCTGCGCACCGTGATATGCACTCCAGAAACCGATAAAGGGACCGAACGAAAAGGCGATCATGAGTCGGTCAGCTGCGGTTACGCCAGCAGCGCGATAGATTTCGCCCCAACATTTTCCCCACCAATCCCACGATTCTGCTGTATCTAACCAGCGCAGGGGTGAACCCGTTGTGCCTGAGGTGCGATGGAGACAGGTATATCGCTCCAACGGAAAGGTGAGATTCGTGCCGTAAGGGGGATGCGATACTTGATCGGTGCTGAGCTCTTCCTTGGTGGTAAATGGGAGTTGCCGGTAGTCTGTGAAAGATTGGACATCGTTTGGATGCGTGATCCCAGCTTCGGTGAGTTTTTGTTTGTAGAAAGCGTTTGTTTCTAACACCGGAGCAAGCATCTCACGGAGGCGGTGTAGTTGCGTTTTTGTATCCATATATTACGTATATCGCGTGTTCTGGTATTCGGGGGCATAGAACGCCGGAAGCAGGCTATCCACTTGGAGCAATCCGCGTTGCGTCAGTTGAATTTCGTCCGATGCGGCGTTGACACGTAACATGCCGTCGTTTTGCAGTTTCGCGAAGGGTTCAGCAAAAGTATCGAGGATGTCCGCGTCGAATTTCGCTTTGAAATAGGAAGGTCTGATCTTGCCGAGTTTGAGTTGCAGGATCATCTCCCGCGTCAACCGTTCCGATTCTGTGGGTTTCAGTGCTCGGTAGACCGGAATTCTATCCTCTTCAAGGTGACTGAGGTAGTCGCTCCATGAAGGTGCATTTTGGAAATGAATCCCGCTGAGGTGCGAGAAGGACGCTACACCTGTGCCTATCATATCGCTCCCCTGCCACACGGCATCGCGATAGACAAACTGGCAGTGTTTATCTCTTTTTAGCACTGTATACGCGCTGGATTGTTTGTAACCGGCGTGCTCAAACTGTTCAAAGGCGTATTGATGCCATTCGCGTTTCAGTTTCCAGTCTGCGACCGGGAGTGTATCGCCGCCGAGGATGTCTTTAGAGTAAACGGTGTTGAACGGCAATTCCAGCTGATAGACGGTAACACTATCGGGGTCAAGTTCAATAGTCTTTTTGACGGTTTCTCGCCAACTCTCCCACGTTTCACCTATCATACCTGAGATGAGATCAATGTTGACCTGATCGAACGCCAAACGCTTTATCCAGGGGACGATGCGATACACCTCTTTGGTAAGATGTGCCCTACCGTTTTCAGCGAGGATCTCGTCGTTCAGATTCTCAACGCCGAGGCTCAATCGGGTTACACCGATCCCTTTGATCGCCTCTACTTTCTTTTCTGTCAAGGTGCCGGGTTCACATTCAAAAGCGACCTCTTCAGCGGCATCCCACGGCATTACCCGTTTTACCCGATCAACGAGAGCCGTCAGGTGTTTGACGCTGATATAGGAAGGGGTCCCGCCACCGAAATAGACGAATTTCAGCGGTCTGTCAGCAATTGCGGGTTGTGCGCTGTAAAGTTCCACCTCTTTCGCGAGAGCGTTCAGATACGTGTCGATTTCTGCGCTGTTTTTATCGGTATAAACACGGAAATAGCAGAATTTGCACCGCTTGCGACAGAACGGGATATGAAGGTAAAGCCCCAGCGTGGCCTCTGGACGCGGGTGTTCACTGAGGGCGCGTTCCACTTCTGGCACATCGGACTCGCCCCATACGGAATACGGCGGGTAGTTGGAGACGAAGACGCTCCCTACGGTTGTATCTTTTGAGTCTATGCCTGCTGTCGCAGGTTCCGGTTTTGTTTCAGGCATTATGGGTGCTCCTTAATCTTAAATGGCATCGACCTCTTCACGATTTTGCTGAGTGGGCGTATAATAGATATATTATGTCCGTTTCTTCTGGTTTTTAGTCAAACTCACGATTGAATAAGTTCGCAATATTATAACACGAAACGGCAAACCGTGCCAATCTACGTTGACCCAAAGCAGTAGAGGATCCCGTCCTCAGTCCCGATGTAGATTCTACCCTCGGAGACACTGGGTGAGGCGACGATAGAGGAACCCGTTGCGAATTCCCATACCGATTCACCCGTCGTAATATCTAAAGCGATAAACACCCCACGGGTTGTCCCCACAAAGGCGCGCCTCCCGACGATGACGGCAGAAGACTCAATACGGGATTTAGCGGTATACGTCCATAGCGACTCACCCGTCGCCTGTGAGAGCGCATGCACCATCTTATCGCGTCCTCCGATGATAACGCTGTCTTCCGTGAGAGCGGCGGAAGCGAAGAATGGAAATCTGCGTTTTGGATGCCGATATCGCCAAGCAATCTCCCCAGTATCTAACGCAACCCCCAATATTTCAGTGCCATACGTGCCACAATAGACGCGGTCTTGTGAAATCGCAGGACTCGCCCCGACATACGCCCCGAGATCTATCTGTTGTGTCTGCGTGCCGTCGTTAATATTGATAACGCGGAGATAACTGTCGCATCCGGTAACAATTGCAAAGTTGTCTGCCTTATCAGAACCGCTTGAGACTTGCGTCCAGATCCCAGGCGTGCCGTGGACGTAGCCTTCCGTCTCTAATTTCCAGACCAGTTCTCCGCTCCCTCGGTTCAAACAGTAGAGGAATCCGTCATACGATCCGAACAGCACACGGTCACCAACAACATTTGCCGATGATATGATTTCGCCTTCCGTCGTGAACTGCCATTGCGTCTCTTGGGTGTTGATGTCCACTGCATGAAAAACTCCATCCCCATCCCCGAAATAGACGACATCATTGTGAACAGAGGGCGAGGCTTTGATGGCTCCCTCTACCTGATGCGTCCACTTCTGTTCGCCGGTTTGTGCGTCGATTGCGTAGAGAGTTCCGTTTAATGCCCCAACGTAGACGATGCCATCGACGACTGCGGCGGTGGATTCAATCATATCTCCCGCTTGGAAAGTCCAGAGCAATTGCGGATTTTCGGGAAGTTGGGAATCGGCGAGACCGGTGAGTTGTGGATTCCCACGGAAACTTGCCCAATCGCCGAAAGATACGTGTGACGTGAAGAGCAATAGGAAAATTAGCAGGATAGCAGGCACACGCCGTTGTGCCGTCGCTTTTGACTTTTTAAGATATGTCCGATTCCGATTATCCATTTGGGTCTTAATAAATCTGTTCATAAAGTCTCATAAAATCTCTAATATTCAAAGAACGCGGGTTGAACTGTGCTGTCCACTGTGTTGCCGCTTCCTCTGCCAATGTTGGTATGTCTGCTGTTCCTATGGTGTGTTGAACGGGATAATCCCGGAGCCTACCCGGCAAATTTCCCATCTGTTTCAGCGTTGTAATTCTGTCCGCTAAGTCTCCATCAGGATGCAGTTCACGATAGGCATCTCCTGCGACGGTGCTATTGAATCGGATGACGTGCGGTAACATCAAGGCGACAGCAACACCGTGTGTAACCCCATATCTTGCCGTCAGAGGGTTGGCGCAGGCGTGTGCGGCACCCAGCATCGAGTTTTCAATCGCAAGTCCCGCGAGATAAGCACCGAACAGCATCTTACTTCGGGCTGTAGCATTTTCAGGTTCAAGACATGCCGCAAAGTGCGTGTTTAGCAACTCCCACGCGTGTTGTGCGAACATCTGAGACATCAGGGTGTGTCGAGTGGAAACGAAACTTTCGATCGCATGGGCAATTGCATCTATACCTGTTACTGCTGCCACGGATCTGGGCAAGGTTTCCGTGAGTGTCGCATCCAAAATTACAGTTCCGAACCGTGCTTTTTTATCGCCACACGCCATCTTGATGTGTGTATCCGCCTGTGCGATGAGTGCATAGGACTGTGCCTCGCTGCCGGTGCCGATCGTGGTCGGAATACCGATAGAGGGGAGCATCGGTTGTGTTGCCTTATCTGTGCCCCAGTAGTCCTCCATCTTTCCGCCGTTTGTGAGCAGGAAGTTTACGCCTTTCGCACAATCCATTGAACTGCCGCCGCCGAGTCCGATGATGAGATCTATCGGCGCGTTGGTCTTGGCGACTGCGAGCGCAGCGTCAACATCTTCTGTCGTCGGATTGGGTGTCGTATCAGCAAAAACGTAAGCGGCGATCCTTTCGCTTTGCAGTGCTGAGACGGCTCTCGCGAGGATACCTGCCTTTTCGATACCGGCATCTGTCACAACGAGGGCGCGGCTACCCCCGCGTTTGTGGGTCAACTCACCGAGTCTCTCGATTGTGTTATTACCGAAGATAACCTGTTGGTTCAGTTCACAGTCAAAAGTTTCCATTTTTTTAACTATGGCCTTCGATCCGCTCTCCAAATGTAAAGCTAAGACAAATTATGCCATTTGAGGCATAATTTCATTACGAGCGGGTTCTTGGTTAATCCGTGACTGGGTTAGAACCCATGTAATGGAAAGCAGTCCAAGGAATCATAGATTAAAAAACCTCGCTTTTCTGAGGCATGCCAGCGCGGCGTTGCATCGCAACAAGTTCCTATAACAGGATACCAGAATTTAAGAGGGAAAATCAAGGGAAAGGTGAATTGTCTTAGTAGCGAGGTTTTATGAGGAGTAAGCGGTGGTTGGATGGTATTGGTGTTAATTGTCTGAATAGCGGATTACACGGAGGGCGCAGATTTCGCGGGTTGAAACCTGTAACATCAGATAATCCACTAAGATGGGCGTTTTTCATTACACTATCATACCTACGGAGGTGTTAGCAGTGCGGCGAGGTCTTCCGGTATCTCGACATTATACCTTTGCTCAAAATCTGCAACGCTTGAATATGAGTTCTGAAATAACGCAATAATATCTACCCCCATGTTCTTGGCAATTGTCAAGTCCGATTTGGCTTTTTCCCACTCTTGTAGGTGTAATAGTGCTATGCCGCGATTGTTATAAAACGAAACGTTATCCGGTTTGAGCTGTATAGCTTGGTCATAGTCTTCAATAGCGCGGTCAATCTTACCTTTATTTTTGTAAGCGATGCCACGATAGTTATAAGCATCGGCAAAATCTGGATTTAGTTGTATGCTTTCGTTATAATTTTCAATAGCGGAGTCAACCTCGCCTTTTTCGCCGTAAGCAAGGCCGCGACTGTAATAGGCTATGGAAACAATAGAGATGTCCGTCGGATCTAACCGTATGACTTCGGTGTAGTATGCAATGGCATCATCCGGATTGTCATTTTGGTGAGCTTCAATACCTCGCTGTAAATAGTCTTGGGGATCGGGTTCAATGTACGGTTCATCGTGGGCATGCAGACGAGCAAACCCATCAAAATCAGGATAAATATTGGCTTCGGTGATACCTGATATTTTATCCAGAGATATTAAGATATCTTGTTTACTGCTTTTTTTGATGATATACTCAGCCTCAGCTTCAATTTGGGCACCACTGAACACAAAAACAGATTGTTGAGCGATAATACGGTTGTTCTGAAGTTTGGGTTGCCATTGGTATAGTAAGTATCTACCGTTTTTGTCCGGTTTCAGAAAATAGTCAATGTCCTCTTTTATTAATTCAGGATTGACCGTTTTCAGCCGGACCATATCATCGTGGCGGACAGCGAAGACTTTACCGTTTGTGTCTCCTTTGGTGCTTTGCTGGCAGGCAAACCAGAGCGCGACCAATGCACTACGTGTAAAGTCTATCAGACAAGTGGCTGCCCCGAAGTGCTGAAGTTCGGCAAGGAGTTCCAGATCGAACAATTGCTGTCCATTCCTCTGATCGTGTCCGAAGCTTCGCGCTTTTTCTATCAAATCCTTGTTGATTTTGAGTAATTGACTCGGATTATTTCTGTCAATTTCCGGCAGGCGGCGGTAAGCAGATGCTTCTATTTTGTAACTTTCCGTTGAAACGCCACGAAACAGGTATTGCCCATCGCTAAATTGTGCCGCCCATTCTATGAATTTGTTTATGGCTTTAGCAGTGATGTTATTCTGATCTTCCAAAATGATTATTTCTTCCCGTTCGGGTTTTGATTTTGTTTGAATTTAGATGAAAAGGATCAGTGGATGCAGCTCAATATCCCACTACAACAGTGGTGCATATTGAGCTTTCAACAAGTGGATTATTCAGAGAGTTGGCAGGTACCATTAACTTGAAAAATATGAGGAGGCTCGTTCGCAGCCCGTTTGCGTCGACGTCCTTTAAATTTGACTTCTACCTGTTCAGAATTCAAAAGTTTCAAATCAAATTGAAGTATCTCCTCAACTGTGTGTGAAAGTTTCAGGTAAAGGACAGAGGTTAAACGGGCAAACTTCTCAAATTGACCTTGGCTTTTCCCAATAAAGCGATATAAGGATGGGATGGGTGAGGCAGAAATTTGAAATCCGTTCCCTCCACGAATGAACATTTCCAATGTAACTTCATTGAATAAACCCGTAGGGCCTGTTCGGTTCTGGAAATCTGCTGGGAGTTCGCCTAATTTTTCGTCAAGTAAGATACGCCTTGCCCGCATTTCAGCCATCTCGTCCGGTGAAAGACTGCCAAATGTCATTTCGCCAAGGGGATTTGCATTTTGTCTGCGTCTTTCTTTGTTGAAAACAACTTTCCAAACGATTTGAGAATCGGATGTGGTTTCTACAATTTCCTGGGGCTTCACCCACGCGGCATCTTCTCTGAGTGCAAGTGCAATATGAACATCCCTTGCAAATGCATCAGTGATATGCCTTCTTAATGTGCGCAGAAAAGCGGTTTCTTCGGGAGATTCTGGAAGCAGTTCAAGCGAAATTTCTATTGAATCCCAATGTGCCTTTTGAACTGGAACGAAGTACGACTTTCCATCTTCAGAGACTAACAAGACATATTCAGTTGTGTTTTGCTCAACGACACTGGCAGTCGTTCGATCCGTTGCAGCGGTTTTTGGTGTTGTGCCCGACAACTTTTTATCTAAAGCCTCATATACTTCTTCAATTGTGATTAAACGTAAATCAAGGTATCCAATCGTCGGTGGAATTCCTGGGATCTCTGTATCATCAATACGCACTGGCAGAATATACTCACGGTTTTCCTGAAATGCTCGTGCTTGAACCATCTGGCGTTCATGATTTGTCCATAACTTTCGCTCGTAGTGCTTAGACAGGAACATCACACAATAGCGCGCTCGGTCTTTGTAAACTTCTGACAAGTAGTCATAGAGATTTTTGCCCCAAAGACTTGCTAACTCGTCTTCATCATAAAAGGGTTTATATCCCCCCGCTATTAGGAGATCTCTCAATGTCTCAGCATACTCTCGATCTTCTCCTGCAAATGATAGGGCAACATCGTATTTTTGCATTTTTGACCCTCTTAAATGCTTGCAAGCTCCATCTTCCGCGCAATCCGCGATTCATAAATTTATTCCACTGCATCCGCCCACAATGCGGGATACCTCTAACTATTAAATCATACCATGTTTGCATCCGTTTGTCAACGTCAACTTTGCGAAGCAATCAAAATCGCAGATTATCACAGATGGGCTGGGGACGGGGATTAGAAAATCGCTATTTTTTACTTAATTCGTGATTTAGGCTATTCCTAACTGCTCCGGTGAGGCAGCCTACTTATATTGACCACCACCATGTTGATCGATAAATCCTTATCCCATTTATATTTTCCCAACCGTCCAGTTCCCACATAGACCTTCCATCATTTGAATACTTAAGCGACTCATATAATTGATTGTACACTGTTTCAGTCAGTCGTGATGGGTAATCGGGTGAAAGAGAACATAGTTTTGCTGCGTAGTTTGCTGAACGTCCAACCCAAACTAAATCATTTGATCCCCGTATACCAGTGCGTGCTACAAATAAATCGCTGGTATCAATACCTACAACTTGTTTGACACGGTAGTTTGTTGAAGGATAATGCTTTTTTATGAGAGGGTTGATTATCTCGGTGACTGTGTAGTTTATTTTCAATGCTGAACGGGCGGCTTTAGTATTTTTCGATTCACCAATATATACTGCCATGATACGATCGCCATCGTAAGAAGTGATCTCACCACCCTCAGATCGTATAACCTTAGCAGCACAACTGAGGTATGCCTTATATATTTCAGCCGCGAATTCAGGATAGTAGTTGTCCACAAGATTTGTAGATTCGTCAAGATCTGCATATAGTACGGTCCCATCTAACTTTACGGCATCGTTACCTAACCCTAAATTTTCTGACTCTGGAACTTTTTGACCGTCCCGGGTAGTCCATGTATCTTTAAATATTTTCTCTACCGCTTCAGCATAATCCTTAACTAAACTCATAAAAACAATTCTCCTTGTGTGAAATTACTTAACACCAATCTTGTGAATAATATCCCGAAGTAGATCGCATGCCGGACCCAATAAGGAGATAAAGTCATCGGAATTCTCTAACCTATAATCCAAAGGAGTGAGTCCGAACAAATCCGAAGGAATTTTAATATTGCCCCCGCGGGGGACAACCATAAAGGTGCGCTCATGTGACAAGGCACCGATGAATAGTCCTAACTCTAAAATTACATTATCACGAGGAGCATCAAATTCTTCGTTACGGCTTTTCACAAAATCATCAGTCCCAAGTACTAATACCGCAAAATCGGCTTCTTGAACCTGTTTTTCAAGTTCAGTTATTGGAAACCGTGAAGGACCGAACACTCTATCTGTCCATAAATTTACAACAAAATCATCGTGGTCAAAATTGGAACGAATTGCTCGTGCAACAGGGAGTGATTCCGTTGAGGAACCTATAAACACAACGGGGCGTGGATTCGTAGAAAGTACCAACTTATTTCTTTGCTGTAACCTTTTAGCAAGTTCTGTGGCAATTAGTTGCCATACTCTGGGGTATTCATCTGCCAATGGACGGAAGGCTGTCTCAGAGATTTTCGCAACAACTGTTTGTTCAATGGCAATAACGGACGCAGAACGCCTTGCAGAGGGATCAATTAACGCCATTTCACCGACATGTTCTCCGGATTTTCTGATTGCTACTTCCCGCCCATTAACAACGATAGAAAGCCGTCCGGCGAGTATAAAATAGAGGTCATCGTCTGTCCCATCTTGGGCGATTAGTTCTCCCTTAGGTTCAAACTGAAGGATTTCAGCTTGCTTCGCCAATTCTATAGTTAAATTTTCGTTATCATGAATGATGGTTTGTTGACGTAAAGCTGAGATAAGTCGATTGAAATTTTCCATTCCACGAAATCTGTTAATCATTTCCATCATTTATCAATTTCCAATAAGATAGTTTTTGTTTTTTGCTATGCTGTCGGCGGTGTTAGCAGTTCGGCAATGTCCTCTGGCAACTGAATACCAGTTTTCTGCTCAAAATCTTCAACGTTTTCGCAGTCGTTATGGAATGCAGCGATGATATACACATCCATCTCTTTGGCAGTGATGAGGTCTGATTTTGCTTTTTCCCATTCTTGCAGATGCAACCGTGCTTCACCGCGGTTATGATAAGCATCAGCATAGTCAGATTTTAGTTCTATCGCTTTGGTATAGTCGTTGATAGCGTTATCAAACTCGCCTTTTTTTACGTAAAAAACACCGCGATTGTGATGCGCCTCGGCAAGATCGGGGTTGAGTCTTATTGCTTCTGTATAGTCATTTATGGCGTTATCAAAATCACCTTTTTCGTAGTAAGTATTGCCTCGATTGTAATAGGTCCTAACGTCGTCTGGGTTGAGTCTTATTGCTTCTGTATAGTCTCTGATGGCATTATCAAACTGCGCTTTCTTATCATAAGCATTGCCCCGATTGAAATATGCCTCGGCAGAATCGGGTTTCAGTTGTATCGCCTTGACAAAATCTTTTATGGCGTTATCAAAATCATTTTTCTTATAGTAAGCAATACCCCGATTGATGTAGGCCTCGGCAGAATCGGGTTTTAATTTTATTGCCTTGGTAAAATGCGAAATAGCTTCTTCATATTGCCATTGTTTTTCTTCAGGTGTTGGTGCTTCATTTGCTCTATTTTGACAGGCAAAACCTCTATAAAAGTGTGTATACGCATCCCCATGAATATTTTGGTTTCTAATAAACCCATGGATGTCATTGTAGATAACTTCTGTGGATATGCCGTGATAATCCCGCAGGTGCTGGAGCAACGGTTCTTTGAGATTTGCCGGAATAGTGACTATATCACTCTCCTCTGGCTCGATAAAGCCTCGTGGCGGTCTGATGAATACACTTTTTTTGACAATGACACGGTGCCGTGGATTCCGAGGGGGCGCGATCATGTCGCTTATCTCATCTCTTTTTTGAAGGATAACCCGACCGTCTTCGTCATAACGACCATCACATGCAAAAAAAAGGGCAATGAAATAGTCTGTCGTAAAGTCAATTAGATTTGTTTTACCACCGTAGTGTTGGATTTCGGTGAGAATTTCAAAATCTCTTGCTTCCTCTGTTAACGCCGTTATCACGTTTGGTGGTGCCATGACATCCAGGCGAAAGTCCTGGGGGAGGTCCCCTGTATGTTTTTTTGCAGCAGCCAGCATCTCTTTTTCGACAAGGTCTATATTAAAATTTCCAGTTTCAATCTCAAAATCACGATAGAGTTTTGAGGAAACTTTTGGATTACATTTACGTTCACCGCGATAGATATAACCGCCGCCTTTCGATTTTTTCTTTATCTCGCGGATGATGTCCTGAATTGTAAGTTGAGAGGTGACAGGTTCTACCTCTTGAATAGCATTCCAATCAATCACTGCTGTCCACAATTTTTCTTCTTCCGAGTATTGAACAACACCTTCGACCTCCAACTCTTCGCTATAGATGCTAAGGGATTGTCCAGCTTGCAGCGCAATTCCCTGACGTTCGAGATTCGCTATCGTCCCGGCACAGTTCAACCTCGCTCTGCCTTTTGCGTCTGTGTTGTGGAAGTCTGCGAAAACTCTGGGTTTGTTCATCTTCTTTCCCTCCGAGGATTTGGAACTGTCGGTGTAAGCAGTTTACTAATTTGTTCGGGCGTAAGTCCTGATCAATTTATCTGTTAAGAAAACAATTTCGCAATTAGTAGTTTTGGGATTGGTTAAATTCGTTTTAACCACTTATTGCGTTTAAATTTTGGTTTATGTTGACTATTCTGCATGGCGTCTCAACAGAAAAGCATCTTTACGATTTTTACGTGCAGTCATATAGGAAGGATTTAGACTAATACATTTATCAAAATCTGCTATAGCACGCTCATACATCTCTTTTCCGCTGTAAGCTACACCTCGTGTATTATAGGCACTGCTATAATGAGGGTCTATTTCAATCGCTTTATTACAATCAGTTATAGCACGGTTATACTCACCCTTTTCGCCATAAGCAAATCCGCGATTGTTGTACGAAAAAGCATCGTGAGAGTCTATTTCAATCGCTTTACTACAATCTGCTATAGCATGGTCATACATCTCTTTTTTATTGTAAGTATTACCTCTATTAGCATAGGCTGTAGCATGATTCGGATTTATTTCAATGGCTTTATTATGTTCCTCTATAGCACGGTCATACTCACCTTTTTCGCCATAAGCAACTCCACGATTAACATAAGGATCGGTATAATCAGGAGAAATTCTGATTGCTGTATTGCATGCTGCTATAGCACGGTCATACTCGCCTTTTGCACTGTAAGCAGTAGCAAGATTGTTATAGGGTTTAGCACGATTCGGATTTATTTCAATGGCTTTATTATGTTCCTCTATAGCACGGTCATACTCGCCTTTTGCACTGTAAGCAGCACCACGGTTATTGTAAAATATAGGACAATCAGGCGATATTTCAATTGCTTTACTATAATCTGCTGTAGCACGGTTATACTCACCTTTCATTTGAAAGGCACATCCACGGTTGTTATAGGCTTCAGCATTATTCGGGCTGAGTTCGATTACACGTGAGTAGACTTTTAACGCTTCGTCTATTTGATCCAGCATCATCATGAAGTTACCCCGATGGAACGCTAAGAAAGCAAGGGTTTCTATTTCCTCAGGTGTTACACTGGGTGAGGGCTTTGCTTGAGATTGCATTTCGTTTACAACCTTTCGGATTCCCGCTACCACACTCATCCACCCTTTGCTCTCAGGATTCCATTCGCTAATATCATAAATTGGCTTGCCTTTTTCAGGAAGAGCTTGAAATTCGCTGAGTTGGTGATTTTGCCAATCGCAGTGTTCAAGGATAATCGGAATCACTCTTATGTTTGGATTTAACGCAGCAGTCAACTCTTTATTGCAATTTTCAGAAGCAAGACTATACGGGCAAGTAAGATAGAGTAAAATATCCGAATCGGCAAGGTTGTTGAAAATTGCATCCCGCCACTTGTCTCCGGGTAGAATTTCGTTGTCATGCCAGACATCAATTAATCCGTTTTGCTTCATGACGGCAAGGTGGGTTATCAATTTATCTTTTGCCTCTGAATTTTTATGTGCATAGGTAATGAAAATTTTTAGTCCTTTATTCACTCTTGTCCCTCCACAATCGCAATTTCATCGTTGGTTAGGTCGTATAAAGCGTATACCAGTTTGTCAATCTCATTTTCCAAGTCTGTGGTGTTGGTGTCTGGGGTTACGGCTTTTGCTGCAAGGATTGCATCAACCTTGTTTTCAATTTTTGCGACAAGATTTTGATTTACATCTGTGATAGGTGGAATAGGGAAATTTTTCATAAATTCACTCTTAAATCTGACACCTTTTGAACCCAAATGACCACCCGCATAGTAATTCTTGAATGCGAACAGAAAAAACGTTGAATTTAAGATACCAAGCAAGTAGGTAAGGTGTTCGCCTGTTAATATCCGAGTCGTATCAAGCGAATAGAATTTGTTTCTATCAATAAAAAACGTTCCTTCCTTCGCCATTTCTTGCCAAACAATCTTCTCCTTATCAAATTCAGCATAGTAAGCACAAGCCCTGAGATTCCACCAATTTTCACCTTGGTCGTCTCTTTCAAATACTCCTTTACCTTTCGCTTTTATTCTTCCGGAGTCTATCTGTTTTCCTATATCCTCAAGGTGACCGAAAATAGAAGGATAGTTGTTCAGAATATTCAAGTCGTAACCAGTTGCCAGAATGTAAAATCCTGATGGTCTGGTGTAGTAGCGTTTAATGTCTTTTCCACGCAAAAGTGGTTTGATGATTTCTGCTGACTTCGGGTCTTGTGCTATGAGTTGCTCACGTTTGGTTTTATCTATGATGAATGCTTCATTACAACCTGTTACAATTCCACGATAAATGTTTATATCCCAATCTTTGAGCGGTTTACCGATATTCTCTATTTTACGTTTCAGAGCGAGTTCAGCAGACGAAAGTATCGCCCAGGGTTCCCCTTCAGCGAGCATCTCCACAGTCGCGCCATTATCACTCAAATATTGGGCGATGTTACCGGTTTGTCTGTTAAAATCGGCACCGAGAGATACACCTACGAAGGCAGTGGGTACATCGGAGACAATCTTTTGAAAAAGCAGGATGTTTGTGTCAACGGTAGCATCAAATACATCTGGTCCCATATCCAGCAGTTGA
>VXPE01000089.1 GCA_009839745.1 Candidatus Poribacteria bacterium | reverse complement strand
CCGATTGTCCCTTACGGACGTTTCCACCTAAATCCAGAATATAAAGCCTATCAAATTCATCTACGAGATGTTGCCGCATACCGTCAAACATTTGTCCATCAATAAAACCGTTTTCGTTACGAATGCCACAATACCCTTATCATCAATTTTATCCATTGCCCATCGGAATGCCTTAATGTACGGGTCATAGAGTTTGTTTTTCGACTGTGCATTAGAATCTGCAGCAAACGTGTCTCGGACGTGGGCATCAACGCCTGCATGCGGCTTATTTTTATTGTTATCGTTCTCGTTTGTCTGTCTGGCATTGTAGGGGGGATTTCCGATAACAACGAACATTGGGACCTCTTTCTGTTCCTCCACCCGCAGCGTATTCTCAGGTGTGAAATAGGTAAACTCTCCAGTTTGGTGCGGCGCATCCATCAGACCGAACGTATCAAACGTATCCACGAAGCAGATATGTGGAAAAGGTTCATAATTCCCGGTTTTCTCGTAATAGGCGTGCTCAATGTTCAGACTGGAGATGTAGTAAGGGAGCAGCATCACCTCATTGCAGTGGAGCTCCTCACGGTATTTCTGTGGCAATCGCCGCCCCCGGATCTCCTGCATGAGTCGGACGATGAAGTTGCCAGTGCCAACAAATGGATCGATAATGTGAACCCCCATATTCGACAGTGAGCGTCCAAATTCGGTCATAAGAACATGCTCAACGCTTTTCACCATGAAATCGACAATCGGCTGTGGTGTGTAGACGATACCGTGCGTGTCGGCAATATCGACGGAGAAGCCTTGAAAAAACTGCTCGTAGACGGTATTTAGAAACGCCTGTTTCTGTGAGAAATCGGTGATAGTAGCAGCGGTTTTCTCAATCGCAACGTAGAACGGATCCAGAGGACGGAGGAACTCGGAGCGACTCGGAGAACGAAGGGTGAGGATCTGGATCACCTTCTCAATTTCTTGGGCGATGATGTTTCTGTTAGTAAAATCGGGATTATCGAAGACGGTGCGGAAAATTCGCTCGGTGAGGAGATGTTGAATGAGCATCTCTTCAACTTGTGCCTCAGTGAGGTTCGGATCAATGGATGCTCGGCATTGCTGATGGAAACTCTGGAAGGCTTGTCGGAACTGGGGATTGTCCTGCATTTCGATCTCAATACGCTTTGCGACACCGCTCCCTAACACCGGAACCTTTTCTTTGAATTCTTCAACAGCGGCATACCAATCAACGATATTTTCTTCCCGATACGCGAAGAAGGTGTTCAACAGATTGATAAGGTTGCTCGGATCCGTGAGGTCTACATCAAGTCGGAGATACCCATTTTGGTAGAGGAGTGCCCGGGTCGGTGACTGAACGATCATATTTTTAAACGGGTAGCCTGCCTCCGACTTCTGCCGTGCTTCTGTCGGGAGGTCATCGTGTGTATCTTTTGCTTCCCAATGTCCGTGTGGCAAGTCAAACGCATCAACGACTTCACCATCTATCTGGATCCGCCTTTTCTGTGGGGTGTAGCGTGTCTTTTCACATACGAGGATGAGGTTTGCTTGTCGGCAGTAGTGTTGGAGTAGATTTTGGAATGCGGTTCGGACTGCGCCTTCGTGTTCTGCGCCGACTTTCGCGTATTCGGCAAGTTCGGTGTAGTAGTTTCTGATGGGTTTATGTGTCGATTTGATGTTGAGTGTCGGCACGAGTTTTCTCCGTGTGTTTTGGCGGTTGAACTTAGGATAAGTCCAATTATACACGGATGTGAAGGACAATTTCAAGAGAAATTGTAGGGGCTATAACGTGCTGTCCGCTTGGGAAGATCGGCGAGGTTAGAAACCTCGCCTACCAATATTAAGCCGCTATAAGCATATCTTTGTATTTGCTGGGAAAATTAAAAAACGAACCTTTTCCGAACAGATATGACTAAAGAAGCAGAACCAAATTGTGAACGCCTTTCAAAAAGCATTGGAGGCATTCACAAAATCAAAATTCCAATAGGAGAAATAAAAATGAAGCAGAAAATTTTGACAATCGGTGCAATCGCAGTTATCGCAATCGTAGGTTTGTTTGTTTTTGAACACGCAACATCAGCACAGCGTCCCGACCGGAACGCACAAGGGCAACGCGGAAACCGTCAGGGCGGCGACCGAGGCGGCAGGGGAATGACGGGAATGATGAACCCGGCGTCTTTAGTCGATAATTCTTGGATCGATTTGACCTTCACGCTGAAAGTCGATGATGAGACACTCGTGAAGGCACGTCCTATCTATCAGATGGCTCGCGATAAATTTCAAGCGAAGATGAAAGAGGCACAGGCATCGGGTGACATGAGAGCCGCTATGTCGGAGATGCAAAGTTTTGCGGCAACCGTCGGGAAAGAGTTCCAAACGAACCTCAAAGAGGTATTGACCGAAGAGCAGATGACGAAGCTCAACGAATTGACGAAAAAACGTCAGATGGACCAGCAGCAACGCATGAACCGTTGGCGTGGCGGCGGTGGTGGCGGCGGCAGACAGTAATCATCGCACAGTAGCAAACGCAAATCTCATTCGTTATTGCACGTTAGGTCGGGTTTTTTGCCCGACCTTTCTCTTTTTAAAGCGATTTCTGTAGGAGCGAGCTGTGCTCGCGATTCTCGAAAAATCAATTACCCCTGTGTTCTTCAACCCAATCGAGAATCATCTCTCGGTTTTCAGCATCCCCGTGTTGCTGGAACCACTTGGCGAGATGTCTACCGGTTTCAATAAGGTGTGAATCTATATCTTCAGATGTGCCAGATTTTTTCGCAGCATTCAGCGCAAATTGATATTTTTCGACCGCTGCAGTCGATTGCTTTCGATGCATCAAGGCGATGGCAAGCAGACATCGGACCTTGACGAGGGTAGCCTCTCTCGTTTTAGTGCCACGTTTGCGGATTAACTGGGATTCTAATGACAATAGATTCCTGAAGGCAGGCATGTTAATCGGATCTTTCCGCAGAACAGTTTCAAAGCCAACGAACGCTTTCGCATGTTCGCCTTCCACGAGATAGAGATAGCCGATGGTGTTATAAATCTCGGTGTCGCGCGCAGACTCAGGGATCGCCTCAAATTCAGCGAGTGCGTCGGTGTATTGTCGTTGCCGCATGAGGGCGTTGCCCCGTCGGATTTTCAGGTTAATCTGCTCCTCTTTTGCCTGTGGATTCCCGGGTTCCTGTGCCAAAACGCGCGATATTTCCGTAGCAGCACGCTCGTAGTTCTCAGCACCTTGATAGGCGTTCGCCAGGCTCAACCGTAAATTCAGATCGGTCGGTGAGAGTTGAAGTGCCTTTTCAAGCAGTTGAATCGCTGTTCCGTAGTCTTCCATATCGCTGAGGCTTCGTGCATAGTGATGGGACGCTGCAATGAGGTTATGTAGGGCGTGATCGGCGTTTGGATTGATGTTATAAACGTGCTGAAATACCGATAACGCATCGGCGTAGTCGCCTTTTTTGAGATATAACTCCCCAAGCAAATTCCGAATATGCATGTCGTTCGGATGGAGTTTCTGCAATTCGAGATACACCGCCACGGCTGCATCTAATTCGCCTGCTTCACTATGTGCCTTCGCCTTTCGGGTAAATGCGTCGCTCAGGTTCGTTCGAGCAATTTGGAGCGTCGGCATCAACCGTAGAGCGTTGCGATACGCCTCAATTGCCGCGTCCCATTCTCCACGGTTTCGTAGCGATACACCGTAATTGTTATAGCAGTGTGCGAAATTTTGCTGTGTCAGTGCATCCACGGGATTCAGGTCGATCGCTTTTTGATAGTAGTCGATAGCCTTCTCAAAGTGTCCGGCTTGCGCGTATCCGTTTCCCATGAGTTGATAGGTAGGGGCGTCGAGGGGCTCCATCTGTAACACCCTTTCAAAGGCGGTGGTAGCGGTCTCAAAGTCTTTTGATGCCAATGCTTTGAAGCCTTTGGCTCGGAGGAGTTGATGCAGGTTTCGCCGCGCGGCTTTGTGATACGGGGCGATGTGCAGTGCCTTTTCAAAGGCGTGGACCGCCTTTTCAACGTCCTTTTTGTCGTAGTAGAAGATGCCGAGCGTATTGTAATCTGCCGCCGAGGGTTTCCCCGCGATCCGTTCCTCAACAAGTGCTATTGCTTGATCGGTTTTCCCTGTTTCGTGGTAGATGTGAATGAGTTTTTCTAGTGCGGGTTGAAACTTCGGATTTAACGCGCTACAGGTTTGGAAGGTCGCGATAGCAGCGGGTATATCGCCTTTGTCGAAGTAGACGGCTCCGAGCAGATAGCGTGTCCGCAGCTGCGTTTGAGGGTCTGCGTAGGGTTTCTGTTCAATCTCAGTTTTCAGTACCTTGATAGCGACATCGTGTTGTGACATATTAAGCGGGGTATTATAGAGCTTACGCAGCGTGGCTATATCGCGCGCACTCGGCAGTTGTGCGGTCGCTGTCGGATAACAGATGTCTCCCGGATGCGGACTGTGTCCCCACAAGCCGATTGCGTGCCCGAATTCGTGAACGCATACCGTGCGCATCTCTTCCTGCGACAATTCCCCGACAGTTCCGTAACCCTCTAACATGAGGATAACCTCTACTGTAAAACTGATCTCCTGTGGTGTCTCGGTTTCTCGGTCTTCAACCGTAGTGATAGAACCCACCTCTAATCCATTAGAAAAGGTGCCGATTTGGACGCTATCTTTGAGGCGTGTGAGTTCTGCACTGCCGAGTCGGGTATCTTGGAAATCGGCGAGGAGACCGGTATATCCCCAGCTGACGCGGATATCTGCGTTCTGCGGTGTCTCAGTTTCTTCGAAGCGGATAGCACCCTCGCTGGCGGTGTGCCAAGTTTCCATCGCATATCGGATTTCAGGGAGGTATGGACTCTCTCTAAGGACAGGGGAGATATACACCCGGATCGGCATCTCTGTAAAACGGGTGATGCGTCCCTGCGAGAAAAGCGTGATATAGTCAAAATAGTCCGCATAGTCCGCGTTTCCCGATTGTGGTGCTACATGTGCTGTTGTATGTGTTGTGAAAGCAGATACTATGAAGGTAATAACGAAGAATGTCTGTAAAATTCTGGTTTGCATAGAAAACCTTTTTCTTTCGTGATTTAACTCCGACTCGCCAATTTGTTTGAGAAGATGCTGATTAATCCGCCCAACATCAAATACCCGAAAATGACTTCCAGTGTAACGAGCAAACGCGCAGCGGCGTTATCCGCAACGATATCCCCGAAACCGAGCGTCGTGAAGGTAACAATGCTGAAATAGAAACAGTTCCAGAAGGTTAACGGCTCACCACTATAAGCACCTGTCGATTGATGGAAGCGAGGGGTCCAGTCTTGCAGCCAAGGTGGCATCCACGTCGGGAGCGGCATATACGCAAGCGCAAACAGAAACGCAAAAAAGAGAGACCAGAACGCCCAGAGGACCAAGCTCCGACCGTAGTCGGAACTCCATCGCCATAACTTTGCCAATATCGGATTTGCCTGATTGAACGCACGTATGAACTGCCGGTCGGCGACGTACCTTTGAAAAAAAGGGTTCGCGACCTCGTCGATGTATCGGCTATCTAAATAGAATTCGGTCGGACGGTGCTGTTTTCTGCCAAGTTTGGCTTTCACAGCGTGGAAAAAAGTGTCTGGGGTATATTTAACGTCGCCAAAGGCAGCGACGGAGACAAACTGTGCGGCGGTGAAGTGGGCAGTCCCGAAAAATGTGGCGTTGCTGAATGTTGTCGTTTCAGGGAACCATGTTCCTGTGCAGTCGAGGATGCCTTGGAACAGCACGCTACGAAAATTGACTTCAGTGAGGAAGTTCGTCTCATGGAAAACCGCGTTTTCACGGAATTGAACCCTGTGGAAATCAGCGGCGTTATAAAATCGCGCCCGCCAAAAACTGGCACTCTTGTGGAAGATTGCGCTGTGGAAATCGGCACGCCGTTGGAAGATTGCTTCACGGAATGCGCAGGGACCGTGTAAAATCGCTTCATCGAAATCAAGATCCGACTCAAAAAGCGTGCGCCGAAAGTCCACCTCTTGGTGGAAAACGACTGTCCGAAAGTTGACGATGTTTTTAAACGTACACCCGATGCAGGAGAGTCTCTTATTGAGGAGTATCCGGTCATTCGCGTCCCGTTCCAATTCGATAGAAAAGAGGTCAACAACCCCTTCGATCGTGCAATTCGTCAAGGTAACGGATACGGCATCGCTTTGCAAGGCGTCAAGGAAGGTCTGTGCTTTGATTGTTTCTCCGTGCTTCTCGTACATCTGTCTATTTTTACCTTGATATTTATTTTATATAATACAGTAGACGGTGTAGGTTGTGTTAAAAATCTGAAAGGAGATCGGCAAGTGGATTTTTGAGAATCGACTTCTTTTTCGATTGGACAATAGAATGGCTTCTCCCGTCTTTAAGATGATAAACCTCCACATCTTCAGGCATTAACCAACATAGTTTTGGAACACGCGCCTCCATTGCAGCAGCAGCCTCTGGATTTTTCTTTGACCGTCGCCCGGCGGTTAGGAGGTTTTTAAGCACCGCCAAAAGATATGGACTGTGGGTTGTCATAACGATTTGGCTGTCAATGTAATTTCGCATCAGGGCGATGATATGCATGAGGTGTTTCTGGGTTGTTGGATGGAGATGCGCTTCGGGTTCTTCAATCACGCGGAAAATCATTTCATTGTAAAGCATACTCATGAAGGCATCTTGTAGGATCCGAATGAGATTTTGATGCCCTGTCGAGGCGTTTTCTAAGAATGTTGTGCTCTCACCCGCTGGGTGAAAAAAAAGACGGGATTGAGAAATTTTGTCTGTCGTTTCGTATTCACCGTTTAAGATAAAGGAAATTTTCTTGAGCAGGAATTCCATCATCGGTTTATCGACATCTCTCGATTCTTCCTCGATCCTTTCGTCAAAAAGGCTCCGGAAGTTCTGTGTGCTGAAGATATCGAGGAATTCTTCATTTTTTTCCAAGAAGCGTGCGATAAGATGGAGATTGGCACGTGAACGGGTTGCGGCGCGCGTATTGAGGTCGCTTTTTATGCCACCATAGAAGATTCTTTTAAGGGCATCTGGGTAGTTGGCAGCGATATTTCTATCTGCCGGAATGAAGAGACCGTCACGATGTTTACCGGCTAATTTCTCCGTGATCTTGCTCATTCCGATCGCCATATTCAAAATGTAATGGAATTGATCGGCGTTCTTATTGAGTTGAGCGTCACTTTCTGAAGACGCATCTGTTTCTTTAGGAGCGTCAGACGCCGTTTCAGTGCTGTCGGATTGTTTTAGGTCAATGCTTTTCAGTTTCTCCAATAGGTTGTAACACAGGTCTTCAACTTCGTCCATAACGGTGGGTAATTCAATATGGAGCGATTTCTCATCGGTTAGCGTCAGTCTGATGGCACTTTCAGCTGTATAGTGATAAACGATTTCAAAGTCGCTATCGACATTTGGCTCGCGGGGTGGAGGGACGGAGGGATGGGTCTCCTCTTTTTCACCCTTCTTCTCTTCCGTTCCAATCTCTTGCTGATGACTATTTAGTTTTGCGAACCCTTTGGCATCACCAAAAAACTCACGGAATTTACGAGCGATTTGTGTGCGAAAGACCGTCGCCAATTCTTGTCCTGGCGTTTTCAAATGTTCTGGAGGGTAGGCATTAATGTGTCTGATGTGTTGGCGAAAGTCGCCGATTAACTCTTGGAAAAGATAGATCAGTTTCGCGAGGACGCTTTTCCCGCTGGCGGTTTCACCGATGAAAACCACCAAGGTTTTATCCATATCGATTTCTGCTTCGCGGATATTTATGAAATTTTTGACAAATAGTTTGGGCATGAAGCCTCCAAGGAAGGAATAGGATGTTGCTTGTTCGGATTGCATCAATGGCGATTTGATAACGCTCGCCATCTTGAAAGGTCAGATACGGTTTGTATGGACGCATCCTCACTACCTACGACATTCTTAACTTCGACTGGCGAGTTTATTCTTAAGCCATTGCCATATTGTGTTTGTCGTATAACGGACATCCTGATACGAAGCCGAGATAGCGAACCTTGCGGAAGTGAAATCTATTTTTCCGAGGAATTTTGAATGATTAAAAACAGCCCTTTCGGAAAAACGTCCTTGTGCGAAGTCCAACCCTTTATGCTAAAATCTCACGGACGAGCCGCGCTCTCTCCTCAACGCCCGTTAATCGATGGTCAAGCCCTTGGAACTTGAAGGTTAACCGCTCGTGGTCGATACCGAGTTGATGGAGGATCGTCGCATTTATATCGCGAACGTGGACAGGATCTTTGACGATATTGTAACTGAAGTCATCGGTTTCGCCGTGGACGACACCGCCTTTGATACCGCCGCCAGCCATCCAGCGCGTGAAGCATTTCGGGTGGTGGTCGCGTCCGTAGTTATCCGGCGTAAGCGTGCCTTGACAGTAGACAGTTCGTCCAAATTCGCCACCCCAGACGACTAAGGTTTCATCAAGCATTCCACGCTGTTTTAAGTCTGTGATAAGTCCAGCCGAGGGCTGATCGATATCGCGGGCTTGGTTGCGGATGTTTTTGGGCAGCTCCCCGTGTTGATCCCAACCCCGGTGGAAGACTTGCGCAAGACGGACATCGCGTTCCATCATCCGACGTGCAAGGATACAGCAGTTGGCAAATGTCCCGGGGGTTTTGACCTCAGGTCCATACAGTTCTAAGACGTGCTCGGGTTCCTGGGACAAATCCGTAAGTTCAGGGACACTCGTCTGCATCCGAAATGCCATTTCGTATTGTGAGATACGGGCATGCGTTTCGGGATCACCCACTTCCTCATAGAGTTCCTTGTTGAGTTCAACGAGGGTATCTAACATCTGTTTTCTCGTCTTTTCATTGACACCTTCCGGATTCGAGAGGAAGAGGACAGGATCACCTTGACTCCGTAGGAGTACGCCTTGGTGTTCCGACGGGAGGAACCCGGATCCCCACAGTCGATTATAAAGTGCTTGTGCGCCCTTCGGACCGCTCCATGTGGCGTTCATTACGATAAACGCGGGCAAATTTTCGTTTTCACTCCCAAGCCCGTAACTCAACCATGCCCCAAGACTCGGTTTACCCGGACTTTCATCACCGGTACAGAAGAAGGTGATAGCCGGATCGTGGTTAATCGCCTCGGTATGAACCGTCTTGATAATCGCAAGGTCTTTCGCCACCGCTCCCGTGTGCGGTAGCAGTTCGCTAAGCCATACACCGTCACCCCCGTTGTCATACTTCTTGAATTCAAATATAGAGGGTGCGATCGGGAATTTATCCTGTCCTGAGGTCATCGTTGTGAGGCGTTGACCCATCCGGACGGATTCTGGGAGATCCGTATCGAACCATTTCCCCATATTCGGTTTATAGTCGTAGAGGTCCAGTTGGGAGGGTGCCCCGGACATGAATAGGTAAATGGCACGTTTGGCTTTCGGCGCAAAGTGTGGTAACTCTGGTAAACCGCCAAATCTCGGTGTCGCCTGGCTCTCAAGCGCGTTGGCAATCGCATTCGGTAGCAACGTAGCGAGTGCCGCACCACCGAGACCTGACGCACATTTACCGAAGAATTGACGGCGTGTTTCAAGTTTCAAATATTCTTTAACCGGGTCCATTGTCTATCTCCTTGCTTAATCTACCCTTTATTCAGGACTTCGTCCAGGTTGAGAATCAGGTTTGCAATCATTGTCCATGCAGCGACTTCGACTGCATCTAAGGTTTCATCGGGTGGCGACTCACCGACAGCAATGAGTTCTTTGGCTGCTTCTGGGTCCGTTTCCAACTCCGCATAGTGGGCTTGGAACGTCTTCAAAAGCAGTGCCTCCTCCTTCGGTTTCGGCAGGCGAGCCGTTGCCATCTCAAAGATATAGGCGATACGTGCTTCGGGTGTTTCGCCGCCCTCCTTGATAGTGCGCTCTGCGAACGCACGCGCCGCTTCAAAGAATTGCGGATCGTTCATCAGCATTAACGCCTGCATCGGTGTGTTGGTCCGTTCACGGCGGATTGTGCAAGCTTCACGTGAAGGCGCGTCGAGAATGTTCATCTGTGGCGGGGGTGCCGTCCGTTTCCAGAACGTGTAGAGGCTCCTGCGGTATACCTTATCAGCCCCGGTATCTTGAACAAATGTGTCCGTGTTGGATCCGGTAAACCCGACGGCTTTCCAGAGTCCATCGGGTTGCGGGGGTTTTACACTCGGACCGCCAATTTTAGGATACAGCAAGCCGCTGAGGGCAAGAGCGTTATCTCGCACGATTTCGGCATCGAGTCGATACCTCGGACTCCGAGAGAGGAGGAGGTTATCTGCATCGCGTTCCAATTTTTCGGGCGTGACCTGTGCGCTCTGCCGGTATGTTGCCGAAGTGAGCATCAATTTGAGCATACCTTGCACATCCCACCCAGAGGCGATGAATTCCGTCGCGAGCCAGTCGAGAAGTTCCGGGTGCACCGGCGGTTTCCCTTGTGTCCCGAAATCTTCTGATGTTTCCACAATCCCCATCCCAAAGACGTTTTGCCAGAAACGGTTGATCGTGACACGGGCAGTCAGGGGATGCTCGGGTGAAAGCAACCAATTCGCAAAGCCGAAGCGGTTCGGTGCTGTGTCTTCAGGCATGGCTGGTAGCACTGCTGGCGTTTGCGGATATACCTGTTCCTCTCGGTGCTGGTATTCACCGCGTGCTAAGACGTATGCCCCTCTCGGTTCCTCTCGCTCTTGCATGACGAGCGTCGTCGTAACCGAAGCATCGAGGGTGTCCCGTTTCCCTTGGACCTCCGATAGATCCGCAAAAAGCGTTTTCAGTTCCCCGAAGGCGCGCTTGGTATTTTCATTGATTGTCTTATCTGGCGTAATGTTCTGCCGGTAGTAATCTCGAATCTGTTCCATCTGTGCGGTTTCACGTTCACCGCGAGATATTCCCGCGATATCGACAATATCTGCTGGCACCATCGGGGGTTCGCTTTCCATACGGAAGTAGAAACCGGAGGGACCCGAGTAATTGACGACTTTCAGGAGCAGCTTATTGTTACCGGGCTTGAGAGTGACCTGTATCTGCTCTTGGTCGGCAGCGGCATCCCGTTGAACGTTTTTGGCGAGGAGTTCCTGACCGTTCATCCAAACCTTCAGGGCATCGTTGCTCCCAATATAGAGTAGTGCTTTCTGTTGTGTAACAGAGACGATGTTTCGGAAGAGATAGGTGGCACTGTTTTCACCAACGATGTCGTTATGCACCTGTTCGTCAACCCAATGCGCGTGCTTCTCCCATTTGATGGTTTTTCCATCTACCTCATAGGTATCGCCTGTGTTGACCTCTTTCGTTTCAGGTTCGTATGCCTTATAAAAAGCGAGGTTGCCGTGTCCAGCAGTGAACGGACCCGCGGCGTGCCAGTCGTCCAAAGTGATTTTGGAGCCGATGGGATAGATCGTTGTGACATCTGTAAGCGCGAGGCGGAAGCGTCCGAGTTGCTTCTGTCGCAAATCATATTCGTGTTTGAGACGAATTTTCAATCTGCCACCTTCCATTCCAAAGGGGGCGGCGACAAGGAAGATGGCTTGCCGATTTTCACTCTTTCTGTCGAGTGCCCATCCCGTTTCCGGTTTCTCGTCAATCGCATTTGCAACGACACCCTCGAGATTGTTTTCTCCGAGTGCTTGCTCGTGGTCTGCCCATGCATGCACGACTTGAATACGCGTCCACGGGGCATCGGTATCGACGCTTTCAGTCTCATTTTCTACTTCTGCCCATGCTTCATCTGTGGATTCGCTGTTTGTTTGATCTTCGGCATCGGTTTCGAGGGTAGGCGTATTTTCTGCTTGTGCTTCAGTCTCGACGGTGCTTCCGGTCTCTGCTTGCGTTTCAGCATTAACCTCGGTATCCGTGCTTTCCGGTTCAGCGGGTGCCTCGCTATCCGCTACGGAGGGCGCGATGAAGAGCGCGAAATCCGTCAAAATAACATTGCCGTTACTACTTCTACCGAACCCATTTTCCGGCAGGGATTCGTGTGTGAGACCTTCTAAACGAACGGCACTCCATTTACCGGGTGGCAGTTCCGCAATAATCTCGTAGATTTCCTGTTCAGGATTGGTGCCACTGGCTAAGATAGAATTATCCTCTAAAACTTCAAGGGTCGCGTCACCTTTTGAGTAAAGCGAGTTCGGTTTCAGTGTTGTCCAGCGGGGTATCCTGTTTTCCCAAGCGATTTGCGTGGCATCTATTTCAGGGATAGGTGCTTTCGTCTGCGTATCCAGTTCGGCGATCTGTTCGTCAAACGCGGCGAGTTCGGCTTCCTGCTCTGGCGTCGGCAACTTCACAACAGGGGGAGAGTCCTTACGGTTGCCGTCCATCGCCTTTTCGGTAATATTGTTGAAATAGGCGTAGAGTTGATAGAATTCCTTCTGCGTGATCGGATCGTATTTATGATCGTGACACTGGGCGCATCCAACAGTTAGTCCCATCCAGACGGTTGAGGTGGTGTCTGCTCTGTCAATCGCGTATTGGACATAATATTCCTCATCGATCGAGCCACCTTCACTGGTCGTGACATGGCATCGATTAAAACCCGTGGCGATCTTTTGGTCAAGCGTCGGTTCCGGCAAGAGATCCCCGGCTAATTGTTCGATCGTGAACTGGTCAAAAGGCATATTTTGATTGAATGCCTCGATGACCCAGTCGCGATAGGGCCACATTTCACGGTAGTTATCTAAATGGAGTCCGTGTGTGTCGCCGTAACGTGCGACATCTAACCAGAAGCGTCCGAAATGTTCACCGTATTCCGGCTTTGCCATGAAGGCATCAATCACTTTTTCGTAAGCCTCGGGTGAATCGTCTGCGAGAAATTGGTGAATTTCCTCACGCGTCGGGGGTAAGCCAGTGAGATCAAGGCTTAGGCGTCGGATGAGCGTCCGCTTATCGGCTTCGTTTGCGGGGTGTAAACCTTCTTTTTCAAGGCGTGAGAGTATGAACGCATCAATGGGATTTCGGACCCAGGTGCCGTCCTTGACAGCAGGTGGCGTTGGACGGACGGGTGTCGTGAATGCCCAGTGCTCTTCCCATTTCGCACCTTCTTGGATCCACTGTGTAATCGCTTCAATTTGTTCCGGTGTCAGTGTCTTGTTGAAACCCGCAGGCGGCATGCGGTAATTGTCATCGTTGGAGGTGACGCGAATGTGGAGTTCACTCTCTTCGGGTTTACCGGGAACGATGACCGGATATCCGCTCGGTTCAGAGAACGCCCCGGCTTTCGTATCAATCCGTAGGTTGGCTTGCCGACTCTTCGCGTCTGGTCCATGGCAAGCATAGCAATTATCCGAAAGGATCGGGCGGATGTCGAGATTGTAATTAAGGGGGGTTTGTGGCGTTTCGTGGTGTTCCGCAGAGGCAGTCGGAAGTCCTAATACGGCGAGACAGAAACATACCAACAAGGCTCCCGTTAGTGGAATCGTATTGTTAGCAGTCTTCACTGGTATTCTCTCCCTTTTCAGCGTTGTAGGCAGCAATGCGGCATAAAAAACGCACGCTGCAGCTTGCTATAACGGTATTAGCAATTGTGACGCTTCGTTAACAAAAAGGTTTAGCAATATTACGCTATTTTACGATGCGGTTGCATTTTTGTCAAATATTTCCGGTTCTGATTGTCGAAATCTGGTGTATGCTCAATCGTAAGGAGATGTCCTACGGGACCCCAATCTTCTCAAAGATGATAACATGCTGCCACGGCAGGTCATCGAGCGTTTCTACCCACACAAGCGGATGGGGGGTCGCCTCTTTGATCACCTGCAACTCACTCATCTTGTGCAAACGCTTGATCGGCACACGCCTGTCTTCGGCGCGGTATTCCACGAAAACAACCCTGCCGCCCGTTTTGAGACCTCGGCAGATATTCTGCAGCATCTCATACGGATGCGAAAACTCGTGGTAGACATCCACCATAATCGCCACGTCTACGGAGGCCGGCGGCAATTTCGGGTCGGTGATGGTGCCCAAGACCCCTTTGACGTTCGTGATCCCTGCCGCCGTCATTTTCTCATCAAGCAGGTCGAGCATCTCCTGCTGAATATCAACGCCGTAAATGGTTCCTGTCTCACCGATTTTCGGAGCGATCCGCCGAGCGATGTAACCCGTCCCAACACCGATATCCGCCACGACATCCCCTTCTTTGAGTTTCAGCAGTTCGACGAGGATGTTTGGCATCTCTTCGCGTACACGTTCCGGACGCTCCAACCAGTCCGCGCCTTGGTGTCCCATCACGTGAGAGATTTCGCGTCCCATGTAGAATTTGCCGATACCGTCTCGGCTTGGCGTTCTCTGTGCATAACGCGTGCTGGCTGGACGCTCCGCATTTTGCGCATTTATGGCGTGACTCAGTAGGAGCACCACGCTAACAATCAGCAATTTCAGGGCAGGCTGTTTAGTCAACTCGCCAAGTTTTCTGAACATCAATTTGACTCCCTATTTTTTGAATCCTGTCCATCCTTAAAAGGTGGCTCACCACCTGCCGAGGTAGAGCCCTCGGTTTTCCATCGGTATCGGCACTCGGAGTCCCCGCTGCCGTTGTGAGTCAACGATTGCGAAGACCATCTCGGTGCTTCGGTGTGCGAGGTGGATGTTGCCTTGTGTCTCGGTATCCGTCTCGATCGCCTCGACGATGTCTTCGATGCAGCCAACCGTGCCGCTCTTGCGTTCGTAGGGTGGGAATTGCGCTTCCAAAATCTCGTTAAACTCCCCCTGCCGTTTGCGGAGATGGAAACCGAGTCCGTTATTGAGTGCACGCACTGTGCCTTCGCTACAGTTCACCTCAAATTCATAAGCCGTGCCGGGAATACTGATGCCGGTAATGCCGTTCTGGAAACGGATGAATCCCATGACGATCCCAGGATCGGTGTCCGTGCGGTTGTCCTCAAAATCGGCGTCATCCACGGCAACGTTGCCTTGGACGTATTCTATCGGAGAATCGCTTGCCAAGAAGAGCAGCATATCCGCAGCATGTGTGTAACCCCAAAGCGCGGAACCTCCGCTATAAGCGATGATAGATCGTCTTTCACCGAGTTCACCGCTTTCGAGGATCTCGCGCATCTTGATGTAGCCGGGTGTGTAACGCCGCTGCGTGCCGAGGTTGAACTTGACGTTGTATTTTTCGCAGACTTCTACCATGGCATCGGCTTCTTCCATAGACGCACACAGCGGTTTATCGCAATAGATGCCTTTCACACCGTTTTCCGCTGCGAACTGCGTGATGTCGGCATGATTCCCCGGACGTGTCGCGATGCTGACAATATCCGGTTTCTCTTCAAGGATCATCTCTTGATAGTCTAAGTAGTATTTCGGGATATTCCATTTGTTACAGACGTATTGTGCCTTCTCTTCGACGACATCTGCAGCGGCGACAATGTCTGTCCGCTCGAAAGCGGTATACCCTGCGGCGTGTGAATAGGGCAATGCCCCGTGCGGTGTCGCACGGACCTCTTCATCAATGGTGCCACCCATTCTGCCACAGCCAACGATGCAAGCACGATATTGATTCGTTCCCATTTTTTTAATTTTCCTTGCGGTTCGGTCAGTAAGGTGTTAAACGCTTAACGCTACGACATCTTGTTTGACGATTTCTTTCGTATGTCCATAAGACGCGGTTTGCACCAGCTCCTGGACTTCAGGTGTTAGTCGGTTGATGATTGTCTCCGGCAGCGTCGGGTTCCCTTCATATTGCGGACGATAGCGGAGAATCAGAAAGCGTCTGTCGCGATCCTTCGGTTTCCACTGTAAAATACCGTGTGTCAGGAGTTCAGAGATGACAACGAAATCCCCTGCCTTGGGGGTAATGTTTGTAAAAACGTCATCCGGTTCGGGATCAATGCCGTCGGGTCCCGGGATTAAAAGATCTTCAGGTCTCTCGAATTTGCTCTTATGCGAACCGGGGATAACAATAAGCCCACCGTCACCGGGCTGCACATCTGTCAGATAGAAAAACGCCACAAAATCGTTGCAGTAAATGTGGCTGTTCTGAACCTCGTAACGGGTGAGCCAGTGCCGTCCCTCACGTGCGCAGTGCAAACCTGCTGGATTTGTCCCCATCGGTTGCCTGTCCGGGTTGTGCTGTTCGAGGGTAAGCGTGCCGGTGACAAACCGGGGTTTGTCGAAGGTGAACTCTTTGATAAGGGACCAGATAGCGGGATGCACTGTCATCGCTTCAAGCGACCGATCAAAGGCGAATCCGTGTTCATATCTTCCGCCTTTGCCGGGTTCCAAGTCGCGCGGACGCGTCGTGAATCCTTCGGGACGTTCATCAAGCGGTGTATGGATATATTGATCCACAGCCGCCTGTGCCGCCTTCAGGGCATCGCCTTTGACTGCGCCTTTGAGGTGTAAGTAGCCCGTAACGTCGAACAGATAACGTTGTTCCGGTGTCATTTTTCACTCCTGTTGGATTGTTTGGACATGTTCGCTTTCCTGAATTATACACACCCTTTTAGTTTCCGTCAAATATCTTTTTATAGGACTTACGCATTTTCTCTTAAAGTCCCCCTGATAAGGGGGATTTAGGGGGTTAAATCACGGAAATACACTGTTTTTTGCCCAATTTGCGTAAGTCCTGTTTTTATTTAAAGATACACTTGCACACTGCCCCTTTCTGTAGTAAAATGTCTGAAAACGAAACAGAGGTTGTGTATGAAACTCGGATTTGTGAGTGCAATTTTGCCGGAGCAGACATTGGCAGAAGTTGTCCAGTTCGCGGCGGACACCGGCTATGATTGCGTTGAATTGATGTGCTGGCCCAAAGGAAAAGCCGAACGCCGTTACGCCGGTGTTACGCATGTGGATGCAGCGGAACTTTCCGAAAAGGAAGCGGATGAAATCCTGCAATGCGTCTCGGATGCCGGGATAACCATCAGCGGATTAGGCTACTATCCCAACCCGCTAACACCCGATGAAGCGGAAGCCGCTATCTATAGCGAACACCTCAAAAAACTGATGCTGGCGGCGGAACGTCTGTCCGTAGACATCGTGAATACCTTTATCGGTAGAGACCAGACCCGCACGATAGATGCGAATTGGCACCGTTTCAAACAGGTATGGACCCCCTTAATCCAATTCGCCGCCGACCACGGTATCCGCATCGGGATTGAGAATTGCCCGATGTTCTTCACCGAAGACGAATGGCCCGCCGGACAAAACCTCGCCTATTGTCCCGAAGTGTGGGAACGGATGTTTGAAGAGATTCCCGCCCCGAATTTCGGACTCAACTTCGATCCCTCGCATTGTATCTGGCTCCAGATGGACTACCTGAAACCGCTCGTTACCTTTGCGGATCGGATCTTCCACGTGCATGCAAAGGACGCTCGGTTGGACAGAGCGAAACTTGACGAGGTCGGCATCCTCGCAACGCCGTTGTCGTATCATACGCCGAAACTGCCGGGATTGGGGGATGTCGATTGGGGCAGTTTCTTCTCTGTTTTGAGCGATACCGGTTATGAAGGCGCAGTCTGCGTTGAGGTAGAAGATCGAGCCTACGAAGAGACCTTGGAAGCGCGGCAGCGCGCCTTAAACCAAAGCCATATCTTCCTGAGACAATTCATCGGATAAATCTGCTACGGTATAGCCTCAAGAACTAAGTCCGTAAGCGAAGCGGAGGGTTTTTGCTTGGATATTTCTGCGGATTTCCTCTGGATCTATGCAAAGAAAGATGAGACCTAAGACTCCCCTGACCGAACCGCAAGGTAAATTAGAAAACTGGTTGGACGTGGAATGTGCAACACTGGAGGAAGCCGGTTTACGCCGCCACCTCCGCACCGTCAGGAGTGCCCCAACAGGGACAATTAATCTGGATGGGCGCGATGTTGTATTGCTCGGTTCAAACAACTATCTGGGATTAAGCACGCATCCCAAGGTGATCGCTGCTGCTGTCGAGGCGACGCGGACGTTTGGCACTGGGGCAAGCGGTTCACGTCTCATCTCAGGGAATAGCGAACGCTACACGAGTTTGGAAACCAATCTTGCGGCGGCAAAGGGGACCGAAGCCGCACTCGTCTTCAGTTCCGGCTATGCTGCGAATACGAGTGTGATTCCCGTGCTTGCCGGGGAAGGCGACCTCATCCTCAGCGATGCGCTTAACCATGCCAGTATCATAGACGGATGCCGTCTCAGCCGTGCCACCAAAAAAGTCTATCGACACTGCGATATGGAACACCTCAAATCCGTGTTATCAGAATCCCATGCATTTCAGCGACGACTCATCGTGACAGATGGCGTTTTCAGCATGGACGGCGATATTGCACCCCTACCCGATATTTGTAACCTCGCTGCAGCGCGCGATGCAATGGTGCTGGTAGATGATGCACACGGGTTTGGCGTCTTAGGGAAGAACGGAGGTGGGACCCTCGCGCATTTCGGATTGGAAGCGGAAAACATTATTCAGATGGGGACGCTCAGCAAGGCGGTTGGCGCGCTCGGTGGGTATATTGCAGGGAGTCGCGCACTGATTGAATTGCTCATTAACAAGGCGCGTGGCTTTATCTTCACGACAGGACTGCCACCGGCAACGTTGGCTGCTGCAAATGCAGCACTTGATGTAATTCGCGCCTCGCCTGAACTGCAGCAACGTCTATTCTCGAATGCAAGATGTCTCAAAACTGCCTTGACGCATTTAGGGTACACCCTACTACCGAGTGAAACGCAGATTCTTCCCGTAGTCTTGGGCAGCCCGAAACGGACAACAGATATTGCGGATGCGTTACTCGCCGAGGGCGTGTTCGCGCCAGCGATCCGTCCGCCAGCAGTACCGCCAGACACGAGTCGTTTAAGGCTAACCGTCATGGCAACACACACCGAAGCAGAGATCCAACGCGCGATTGACGCATTTGCAGCAGTCCTTTCCTAAATTTCATCTCTTGAAATTTTTCTCCCTTCATGCTAAAATTAGGCAAATCTTAAGAAAGATGGTGAATCAAAAATGAGTGCAAAAGCACACATCATCGACTTTGAGAAACAGAACCCTATCGACCGAGGCACCGGCGTGAAAACCGTCCCGTTAGCCGGTAAATGGATTGATTCCACATCACTCACCAACGGCGTGACAATGTTTGACCCAGGTGCAGCGATCGCACGTCACTATCACAACTGCGATGAATCCGTTACAATTCTCGAAGGCGAAGCCGCCTGCGAGGTTGATGGTGAAGTCTTTACCATGAAAGCCTTTGACACGACATTTGTGCCAGCGGGTATCCCGCATCGGTTTTGGAATGAGAGCGATGCTCCCATGAAAATCCTATGGACCTATGCGTCTGTCAGCGTGACCCGGACCTTTACGGAGACAGGCGAAACCGTGGCGCATTTGTCCGCGGGGGATCAGGCGGTTGTCAAATAGGGGTTTTTAATTATCCGCAAGGAAAAATTAAAATACGAACCGGTGATTATTTTGTATGTCCTTCTTAAAATCGGATCCCGAGTCCGTAACGAAGTGGAGGACGACTCGAACACGAAAAGCATTAGATTCACAGATGCTATGACTTATCCGCAAGGAAAAATTAAAGATGTCCATTCAAACCTATATTAAGGACAATCAAGCCGCGCTTTGTGCCTTGCTTCAGGAACTCGTCAGGATTCCCACTGTCAACCCACCCGGCGAAAATTATGCCGAAATTGTTGGGCTCCTGGACGCGAAGTGTCAGGCATTGGGGATGCAGACCGAGATCGCCGAGGTCCCCACAGCGCGTGCTGCGCAGGTTATCCCGAATGCTGAAAGCCATCCACGACTGAATCTCATCGCGCGTTGGGATGTCGGGGCAGAGAAGACTGTCCATTTCAACGCACACTACGATGTGGTCCCCGTTGCAGGCGACTGGCGTTTCAATGACCCATTCAGCGGCGAGATTGAGGGGGAATGGCTTTACGGACGTGGTGCCGACGATATGAAAGATGCCATTGCTGCCCTTCTGTTCGCAATTCAGGCGGTTCAAGAGACGGGTGTCAAACCGCAGTTTAACATTGAGTGCTCTTTCACCTGTGATGAGGAGACCGGTGGCGAGTTGGGCGCGGGGTATGTCGTTGAGGAAGGGTTGGTTCGTGCGGATTACGTCGTCAATTGCGAAGGTGGTTCGGAGATGAACATCGGCAACGGACATAATGGGGTCCTCTGGTTAGAGGTTGAAGTCCAAGGCAAAGCAGCGCACGGCGCACAGCCGGATAAGGGGATAAACGCCTTTGAGAAGGCTGCTGAACTCGTGACAGCGTTACAACGGGTTAAGCGGAATTTGAGGTCGCCTGAGCGGGCATTTAAACTCACGGATGGCAGTGATCGGTATCCGACAGTGAACATCGGTGGAACGTTCCGCGGCACCGATGGCGATAAAGTCAACACCGTTCCGGCGCGCGTCACGTTCTCCATTGATCGACGGATTACACCCAACGAGGAGCTGGAATTTGCCGAGCTCGAATTGCGGGAGGCGATTTCTGGGGCGTGCCAATACTATCCCGATTTGGTCGCAGAGGCGCGAGCCATCTTGCGTATTGAGCCGTGTTTGACGGATATTAACTCACCGATAGCGCAGGCATTCGCCGATGCAGTGCGCAGAGTCCGTTTCAATCAGCCGAGATTTAAAGGCACTACCGGATTTACGGACTTGCACTATTTTGTCAATACAGGCTTACCCGGCGTTGGCTACGGACCCAGTGGCGAGGGCGGGCATGCCATCAATGAACGCGTGCATATTCCTGATCTGGTCAGAACCTCCGCTATCTACGCAACCTTCATGACGCGCGCAGAATTATAGTTTTGGAATGAGTCGGAGCAAACCAAGCTCCAGCATCCTTTGGGATGGCATTTGCTCACCGAATGTGTTATGATTTTTATATCATATTTGTACGCTATCGTGGAGGGAATCTTATACCAAATCTGAAAAATAAATTCGCATTTCAGAGATTTTGAAATGCTATGAGGATTCGGACGGATTAGACGGGCGAGGGGACCTCGCCCCTACGAGTGGGTTTTCGCTAATGAGAAACGGTTATTCAGAAATGGTATTACTGTTATGATTATCAATCGACTTATTGCAAAAAATTGAATGAACAAGTATGGAAAGAGAGTGAATTACTTCTACAAAGACCGGATAAAGATGATGAAGTGGATCAGGATCGTCTTACCCAGACCTTTCTGGAGCAGGTCAATATGAATGCGAAATTCCGAGAGATTGCACAGTTCCTCGGAAATGTTACCTACCTCCATTTAGTTCCGCAGCTGCTTCGCTTTGCGGCTTCAATTCAGGGTAGAATTGTTGAAGAAGATCCCTTTGGACAGGGATTTCTCGAACGAGTCGCCAGTGTTACGGAAAGAACGCGGCGTTCTCGGTTGAAAAAAATTGAATCAGCACTCCAGATCGCTGTGCCACAGTTTAAACAATTGGAGTTTTGCCGCGACGAAATCACAGGACATCCACATTTGCGGGCGCTCTATTCCCACTGGCGTGCGCAAGGAGTTTGGCAACGAGAAGATCAATTTTCCGATGGGACACTCCGGTTGCTTGGACTTCTATGGTCACTCCTTGAAAGTGACTCGGTTCTCTTATTGGAGGAACCGGAACTTTCATTGAACCTCGGAATTGTGTCGCAACTTGCGCCCTTGATTTCTCGGATGCAAAGAAGCAGACGACGGCAAGTCTTTGTTAGCACCCATAGTGATGCACTTCTCACAGAGCAGGGAATTGATGGCACGGAAGTTTTAATGCTAGCACCCACAGAAACGAATACAACGGTCATACCAGCGTGGGATATTAAGCCCGTCCGAAGGTTACTTGAAGCAGGTCTTACGGTCGGTGAGGCTGTGCTTTCAAAAACTGGTCCTGAACATGCTGCACAGCTGAGTCTATTAAAATGGGATTAAACAATGTAATTCTTGTCGTTCTGTTGCAGAATTTCTAGCCATACCCGTTAATCGTATTCCACGAAACACCGACGAGATCGGTTCTCCCAAGGAGTTCCTTGTATCACTTGCCCGAAGGAGCAGAAATACAAGATTGAGAGAGGCACTTGTGCCAGCACGAAACGATAAAACCGCAAAAACAGGAAATGAATATAACCCTCGGTTGATTCAGTTTGTCCGAGACCATTGGGATTTGGAACGCGCCGCTTCTGCCTCTCCAAGTTTAAAGCGAACAGTGGACCGAATCCGTCAAGGGAGAAATGTCAGTACTAACCGGTGAACAAAAAATTTCAACGCCACATTGAAAACTTTACCTGCGTGCAGTGTGGTGCCGCCGTCGAGGGGAACGGCTATACCAATCACTGTCCGGAATGCCTCTGGAGCCGGCATGTTGACGTGAACCCCGGCGACCGAGCCGCGTCCTGTCTCGGCTTGATGGAACCGGTAGGCTTTACGATAAAACACGGTGATTATATCCTGACCCACCGCTGCACAACGTGTGGTATAGATAAAAAAAACAACACATCAAAAAACGACAACTTCGAGGCGATCCTGAACCTACAGGGAGAATTAAACAATGTCTAAAAAAGGAATCCTCGTAATTATATCTATCTGTATTGCCGTTATCGCTGCCATCGTTCTGGCGGTGATGCTCCATTCAACTTCGGGCAAACTCGAACAGACACAGGCGGAACTGGCTGCTACCCATGCCACCTTGCGGAGAACTGAAACCGCAAGAGCCGATCTGGAGAAAAAGTTAACCGAAACCCAAGGCGCGCTGAAAAAAACGCGTTCAGAACTCAGCCAAACGCAGGAAATATTAGAAAATGAAAGCGAAGCCGCTCGGAAAATTGCCGCCGAGCGGAACGCGCTCCAACAGGACAAAAACGCGCTTGAACGCGAAAAAGAGGGGCTCCGCGCGAAACTGACCGAGATTGAATCGGAATTACAACGAATTCGGGTACAATCACAGCGTTCAATCGCTGCTATCCAAGAAAAATTTAAAGATACAGTCGGGGCAGTATTGGATGACGCTGGAAGGTTGAAACTCGATGTTAAAGGGAAAATTCTGTTTGAGACAGGCAGTGCGATCCTAAGCACAGAGGGGAAGGCACTTCTGGATGCAATCGCTGAGGAAGTTCTACTGAATACGAATTATGCTGATTATGCGGTGCGGGTCGAGGGGCATACCGATGACGCTCCTATTGGTGGTTCCGAACTCCGAAACTGGAACCTCTCAACCGAACGCGCAATCGCTGCCGTAAAATATTTACAGGTGCATGCGGAGGTCGATGCCCAACGCTTGGCGGCGACAGGATACGCGTTCTACCAACCGATAGATACCGCCGACACATCCGAAGCGAAAGCCAAGAATCGGAGAATCGAAATTATACTCGTGCCACCCCAAGACTTCTTATCTGAACTACTGACATCCCTCCAAAAGGTGATGGAATCTATTGAGACGAAGGGGTCTCAATAATTTCTGCTTGCTATTTAGAACCCCGTGAAACCGAGCGTTTCGCTTCAATAGCGAGTTCTGTCGCGCGTTTAATCAACCCTCTCGTTTCATTGATCTGATCGACCAGTCGCTCGTTTGTCCACGAAACAGCGGCAAGATACCGCAATTCGTCTGGGGTGTTCAAGGTCTCGGCACCGAGGGCGACCTGAAGTCCGCTTGGGGTGATATACCGCATCCCCGCGTTCACACCTGCACCATCGAATTCCAAGTTCATCGTGATGTCGCCCCTCGCGAAAGCCGGTTGAAATTCTTTGCTCAGTCCGACAAACAGACCGATAGGACTTTCTCCAAAAGCAAACCGCTGGGTACCAACGCCGAGGTGTCCAGAGAACTGATGAATCCGTGGCAGATTAAAGGTCTTGCTGATGGCAAGAAACGCTGCGGGATTTTCGTTCTCTTCCGCTTCCGAATTTCCCGAAAAAAGTCTATCGCTGAGCGTCTCGATCCCTATCGCTACACTCGGAATCGTGCCAACCTCTTGTTCTTTTAAAAGTTGAACCTTGAGGGTCGCAGTCCAATCGATGAAGGATGCAGCGTCGTGTTCGTTCCATAGGTATTTTAACCCGACCCCAACCCGATCAAACAGTCCGAAGTTGAGACGAATCGCAATAGCGTTGCCAAAGACGTTATTCTCTCCAATTGCGCGCAGGGTTTCCGAGGAATGCTGGAACGCCATATATGTGCCTGCCCCGAATATCCCGTGTTTCAGCACATTCCCCGTTGGGAGGTCCACCAATCCGCTTTCTGTAAATATTTCACCGCTGGCTGGATGTGAGATCGTGATAAAGGCAAGAAGGAACAGGAGGAATAAGATTTGGTATTTAACCATTGGTGTTAGCCCATATACCGGATACCGGAAGGCGTGCCGATGATGATTTTGTCGGCACGGTTCACAAATATCCCATTCTCCACTACGCCGGGGATGTTGTTCAGTTGCAACTCAACCGCTTCAGGCGCAGGAATCCCATCAAAGTGGCAATCGAGGATATAGTTTCCGTTGTCAGTGATAAGAGGAAACTGGTTTCCATCCTGTGCCGGTGAAAGACGTAACGTTGATTTTCCACAAATCCGGTTGACTTCGGTTTGTGTTGCCTCCCACCCGAATCGCACAATTTCGACAGGAAGTGGAAAGGTCGTGCCGAGGACACGTGATACTTTGCTTTCATCGACAACAATCAATATCTCTTTAGATGCGTTGGCGATGATTTTTTCTCTGACGAGTGCCGCGCCGCCACCTTTGATGAGGTTGAGGTCTTTGTCTACCTCATCGGCACCATCAATCGTCAGATCGAGACTCGGATGTGAAGCGAGCGTCGCGAGGGGTATCTGTTGTGCTGTCGCAATTTTTTCAGTGCCTGCAGAGGTCGGAATCCCTATAATATCAAGCCCTTCCCGCACCATCGCACCGAGTTTCAGGAGGGCATAGTAAACGGTGGAACCCGTCCCTAATCCCACAACCATGCCGGATCGGACGCGCTCTGTCGCTTTTTCTGCAGCAATTTTTTTCTGATTTTCTGTGTTCATGATACGTATAAGTTTACCAGAAAATCGTGTTCAAATCAAGAGATAATCTGAAATCCAGTAGGAGGGATCTCCGAATCTAAACCTTGACCCCTGACGGCTAATGATTTGACTTATTTCGCTGATTTTGGTAAAATAACCGTTATGAGGAATAAAATTCGCCGTAGCCAATTGGTCGTTGGACAGTTAGTCGCCGAACCCGGAACCCGAACAGAAGGACATATCAAAGTCGGCAGTATGCCCGATGGAACGGCTGTCCGATTGCCTGTTGTGCTAATCAACGGGACGTACCCCGGCAAAACACTTTACATACAAGCGATTAGTGACGGTGATGAACTCAACGGAATCGCCGTTGTTCACAGAGTGCTCTCTACGATCACACCAGAGCAGTTATATGGGAAGATTATCGCCGTCCCCCTCGTCAATTTTCACGCGTTTCATACGAAACAGGCGCTCAGCCCTGTAGACAACCGTAAAATGAACCGCTGTTTTCCCGGTAGGCGCGATGGAACATCGAGCGAACGGACAGCATATCATCTCTTTCGACGCGCCATTCAGCAAGCCGATTATTGTCTTGATCTGCACCAAGGTGGGGTACACCCGATGATCGACGAGGTCCGGGTGCGGGTTGACGAGAAACACGCGCTTCACGGTGCCTGTCTTGAACTCGCACGCGTTTTCGGCATAGGACATATTCTCAATCAGAAGGGACCCCAAGGACAACTCGCGCAAGCGGCACCAGAGGTCGGCATTCCAACAATTGATCCCGAATTAGGGGGCACCCACGGATGGGATGCAGAGAGCATCGAAAAGGGGGTGCGCGGTGTGCGCAATGTTTTACAATATTATAAATTCATTGCCGGAACACCACAGATTCCTGACCGACAGATCGTTGTTAAAAAGTTTGTACCCGTCCTCAGCAACGAAGGCGGATTCGTCTATTACAAGGCGGAATTGTATGATCGACTTGCGATGTATCAACCTATAGCGGACATCTGCGATGTGTTTGGCAAGGTTCGGGAGTCTATCCGTGCGCCAGTCGATGGTATTTTCTGGGCAAAACCCGTCTATCCAATGGTCGCCAGCGGTGGTATCATCGGCAAAATCGGCACACCGATCAAATATCTCTAATTTTTAATTTTACCTTGCGGGTAAACGACGTGGATTAGGACGCTGACGTGTCATTCTCAAGCGTCGCCCTCCGCTTCGCTTACGGGCTTGGTTTTCGTTTTCATTTCTTCCATGGATCCATCGCTTTATGAGGAGTCAATAGTTTGTATAAGCAAAATCGCGAAGCCTTTATAGAAAAGATGGGGCGTGGCGGGGTCGCTATCTTCGCCAGTACACCCCCCGCAATCTGGAATCACGACACCGAGTATAATTATCGTCCGGATCCGAATTTTTATTACCTTACGGGGTTTGAAGAACCAGAGTCGATCTGTGTCATCGCGCCCGATCATCCGAAACATCAATATATCCTGTTCGTGCGTCCGAAAGATAAGCAGGCGGAAATCTGGAACGGTAAGCGGGTTGGCGTTAAGGACGCTCGTAAACGCTACGGGGCAGATAAAGCCTATCCGATAGAGAAATTCAGTAAAAAAATCGGGAAATACCTACAAGGTGCCGAACGGCTTTACTATACGCTCGGCGCCAATGCGGATGTCGACGGTGAAATTCTCGCCCGTTTCACGCAGTCGGTCAGGTCACGCATCCGATCGGGCAAGGGGTTTGATACGCTTGTGGATCCGAGTCCTATTCTCAGCGAGCTGCGGTTAATCAAAAATGAGACGGAATTGCAGCGGACCCGATTGGCGACGGAGATTACCGTAGCCGGACACGTCGCCGCGATGAAAGCGGTGCGTCCGGGGTTGTATGAATACGAGTTGGAAGCACTCGTTGAATCCACGTTCCGTATGAACGGCGCAAACGGTGTCGCCTTTCCCACTATCGTTGCGAGTGGCGGAAACGCGACAACGCTCCACTATACAACGAATGACTGCCGGATTGAAGACGAAACCCTCGTCCTCATTGACGCAGGGGCAGAATACGGTCACTATTCTGGCGATGTGACCCGAACCTTTCCCGCGAACGGCACCTTCACTGAAGCGCAGCGAGAGATTTATCAGATTGTTCTTGACGCACACACTGCCATTATTGATGCTATCTGTCCGGGGGTTTCCATCGACGAACCGCACCAAAAGTCGATTGAGTTATTGACGGAAGGCATGCTCAGTCTCGGTCTCCTCAAGGGAAAAGCAAAGAAATTGATAAAGAAAGAGGCATACCGACAGTTTTACATGTACCGGATCGGACACATGCTCGGTTTAGATGTCCACGATGTCAATTGCGTCCACGAATCCAACGGTGATTTCAAAACCTTCCAACCCGGCATGGTGATGACCATTGAGCCGGGACTCTACGTCGCTGACGATACACAGGATGTGCCCCCGGCGTATCTCGGCATCGGGGTCCGCATAGAGGACGATATCCTCATCACAGAGGACGGGTGTGAAGTGCTGACGGACGGTGTCCCGAAAGAAATTGACGAAGTCGAAGCACTTGTCCAAGCGAGAAAATGGTAGCCTCACTTCGCAAGTTCTAATAGAGTAAAGAGTTGCAAGAGGGCACATCGTGAGCCTCAATTTTTCCTTGACCCTATGAGCCAAACCTGTTAGAATCTCCTTGGGGCACTTGAGCACGCGCCTGCGTGTGAAGTTGTGGATGTGCCTTCTGGGAGATACATACCAAGATAGAAAATTATCAAACGAGGTCTATATAGACGCGTGCAAGCTTTTTCGCCATTCTGGAAAATTTATCTTGACACGTGTTGTTTGAGCCGACTTTTTGATCCACCAACTCAAACACGTGTTATTGAGGAAGCCAAAGCTACTCATCAAATTCTCACTTACTGCTTTCGCGGGGATTGGCATTGGATTGCCAGCGATGTCATAATAGATGAAGTTGAGCAAACCCCGGATTTGGAAGAACGCACGCAGGTCGAAACCTTGTTAATGCTTACGCATCAGATTATCTCTGTCGGAGCAGAGGAAATATCAAGAGGTTTACAACTTGAATCGTTAGGTTTTAAGGAAAAAGATGCCTTGCATCTTGCCTGTGCTGAAAGTGGCGAGGCTGACATTTTCCTAACAACGGATGATAGGCTGCTCAGAAGATCACAACGGGCCCAAGCACGGCTTCACATCCAGGTCGAAAATCCAGAAACATGGTTACGGGAGGTGACAGGAAATGGACATTTTCCAGATGACGGATCTTGAGATTTATGAACTCGGCATTAAAGAACTTACAAAACAACTCGGCTCCGCGTATACAACACAATTCCTTCAAAACTGTAAACCGCGCACCTATGATTATACTGCTGAACGGCATAAATGGATGGACAAAGACCCGGATATCCGGACGCTTGCGAAACGTATCCAACAGGGAGCAGCATCGCGGAAAAAGGAGGAACGCCTCAAAGCCGAGCGGATTGCCGCATGGCGCGAAGGGATGTTAGAACTCACCGACATTGAAATCTATGAACTTGGATTTAAGATCTTAGCAGATGAACTCAAAGGCTACGGATTATTGAGGTTTATCACGCAGCATTTCAAACAGCTATGAAGTTACGGAAAGGAAAAACTAAAAGCATACTTGAAGGTTCTATTGACGCTGCTTTGTTAGCTGTTGAAACGAGTCCGCAAGGCAACAGTGAAAGATCCCTTTTGGAGGCACTCATCAGTTATGAACCCGAAGAACCTGTCAGTGGTATTTCGTTTCCAAGGCAGTCCAGAAAAGAAAATGAAGGGCACTTCACATTTGAAGACCTTTCTTAAAATCCGCGTCCTCCGTGTCCTCCGCGTCAATCCGCGATTCAGACAATTGACAAAATATTTACACCCCCGTTGATTTTCAGTTGATTCTAACAGGCAAATCGTGCTAAACTACACTATGCATCGTATGGAAATGAGGTACCAAGGGAGGCGATAGAAATGACAGAGCAAGATTTTCAGGACAGAATTTTTGAAGCCTTGTCGGGAATTGAATCGCGTTTAGAAAAACGACTCGATGCCATTGAGACACAGAGAAGAGAGGATAACGAGCGTTTAGAAAAACGCCTTAATGCCATTGAAACACAAAGGGAAAAGGATAACGAACGCTTAGAAAAACGACTCGATGCTATTGAAACCCACGTCGGGCAATTGAAGCACGATGTCGGATGGGTCAAAGGAAAATTGGAGGGGAAGCAGGAAGGCAGCGGTAGAATATTGACTGTCTTCACGACAGGGGCAGCAATTGCGGCAGTGATTATCGCCCTGATTGCCCTCTTCAGTTGATGGCGGTAAAGTGTCCAGCCACCTATAATAACCCACAGGAACAGCCGCTTCGCGACTTGCTCAAAATCCCACAGGCGGAAGGGATGTCTACCCTCATTTTACAGAATCCGAAGACCCGATCTCAAAGTCAAAGTTGAAGCAATAAGAGGATGCTAAAATCCGCGAAATCTGATAAATTCGCGACAATCCGCGATTCAGAATTATATTTTTTGGAGGAAACAGATGCCAAAACATGGAATTCCGAAGGCAAAAAAACTGAGAGGCATGAACAAATATCAGAAGAAAGCACATCGCCGGGGTGAAGACCGACTGCGCGGTAATGAGGTCGAATACTACCTCTCCCTCGCGTATTCTTCCAACGCCGATGATCGCGTCGAGGCGATGGACAACCTCTGTCCCTGCCACGTTCGGAAAAGCATTGACAAAGTGTGGGTGGCGCTCTACAAAGGCTTGGTTGATCCCGATCTGCGCGTCCGAAAAGCCGCGTGGCATACACTCGACGACGGCGGGAATCCGAACGATCCGAGACTGCAACCGCTCCTTGAAAGGATCGCTAAAGAGGAAACGGATCCGAGGCTCCGCCAAAATGCCCTCGACCTCATTGCTGCCACCCGAAAAGTTGAGGAGCAGAAGGAAGTGTTGTTGGGACAGAAAGCACATACCTTTGCTGGACGCTGTGATTGGTGTGGCGAGTCAAACGTGCCGGTCAGTTATGATTACGAGACCGAGTTTGAGACAAACGGCACTAAACGTTTCGCCTTCGTCTGTGAGGCGTGCGAATCCGTATAACGTTCAAGACTTAATCAATCAGTCATAGAAAATTAGTAAAGGGTTTCTCTCTTTTTTGGGGCTCTTGAAAAAAAATGAAGGAAAATTGATGCCGACGCAACAAAACAAATAATGTCCCAATTTATGGGCGCGTTTGCCGCTTTTGAAAAAAGTGAAGGGGAAATCAATTGCGGTTTTTGATGCGTTTTTACTGGGTTTGTGAATTTTGATGTTTCTATCCTTAAACCAAAGCAGTAGCTTGCAACAACGGCGCAAGCGGTTCTACGGAGAGGCAGGTAAAAGCCCAAACCCACCTGACCGAACCGCAAGGTAAATTAAAAAAATGATTCCTGATGATGTTTACGTCCACCAGACAGTGGAGGGCGATGCCGAGGCGTTCAACGAACTCGTCAATCGGCATCATTCAAAGATTTATGGGCTTGCGTACCGAATGCTCCGCAATCCCGAAGATGCCGCTGACGCGACACAGGAGACGTTTTTAGAGGCATACAAGTCAATTAAAGCGTTTCGATTTCAATCGCAGTTCGGGACATGGCTCTATAGTATCGGCATCAATACCTGCCAGCAGTATATCCGTAAATCGCAATCGCATGAACGCAAACTTACCGCTTATACCAGAGAAGCGGAAATAGATGGCGCGGTTTCTGAAACCGGATCCCCTGAAGGCGCAGTGGTCAATACAGAACAGAACGAAATGGTTCAAGGTGCCATCAGTCGGTTACCGAAGAAACAGCGCGAGGTCGTCATATTATACTATATGCAGCACCTCAAGTACCGGGAGATCGCTGAGATATTGAAGTGTTCGGAAGGCACTGTGGCTTCACGGTTGAATCAGGCACTGAAAAATCTCAAGCGGAAATTGAGCAAATATTATCTCTTGGAAGGGGGGGCTTGATGAATTTGAATTGCAAACAGACTCTTAACAATTTGCCACACCTCGTTCTAAACGGAGAGACGCGGACAGCAGAACCGACTGCTGAGGGAATTTCGCGACGCACCTTGTTGGAGCATCTGCGGACCTGTCCAGGCTGCCAAAGGGAATACGAAGCGTTGTGGCACACCGCAAGCGTGCTGGAGACGACAGAGGCTCCGGTGCCACCGCCGGAATTAGTCGGGAACATTCAACGCAGCGTTCGGCAACTCCATCGACAACAGCAACTTGCATTCTTCGCGGGTCCGTTAGCATGGTGCCTTGACCGATTGAAGGTGGATCTCTCGCCTCGGTTCGTCAATGCTGTCGTCTTACTCTTCTTTCTCGTCGCTTCCGGTTTTGTCATGAAACTGGCATTCTTTACGGAATCACAGGAACCCGAATTAGGTCTAACCGCAATGGAGAGGACACGGCTTGAACACGTCAAGATCTCACCGTCTCCATGGGCACTGGTTAAAGGCACTGAAACAAAGGTGGGGAACCTGGGCACACCGAAACAGCCTGTGATTGCTGTCCAGCATGCACGTGATTATTTCTTCAGTCCAACACAGGATGCATCGAAGATGTGGCCCACCGATACCGTAGATTATGAAGAACAAACAGGTGAAGCCAGCGTTGTGAGTTATTCCCAAAATGTCGGAAGTCAGAAACTTACCGTATTTTGGAATCACATTAAAACCGAGTTGTAGGTATACCAGCACGCCTGTGCTGCTCGGAGTGCCTTCATTTTAAAAATCCTTCCGTTAACGCAGGCGCGGTTTAGTAACCGCGCCTACACTTGCCCTTAGGCTCCATAATTACGCTTACCAGCATCAAAAAAGATTGACACACAACCGTTTTTTGTGTATAATCGCCTAAAGTTAGGTATACCTCACGGATAACGATCCTGTATTGGTATTAAAATTAGGCACAAAATCGCAATCTTGCAACACCGGCACAAAGGTAAAATTAAAAAAAGAGAATGGCTTCAGTGCAAAATACATCCCACGAAAAACCGCTCTTGGAAATTTCAGGCTTAAAAACGGTTTTCCCAACAGACGATGGTATCGTCAACGCCGTGAACGATGTCAGTTTTAAAATTGATCGCGGGCAGACTGTCGGGGTTGTCGGCGAAAGTGGCTGCGGAAAAAGCATCACTGGACTCTCGCTGCTGCAACTCGTGCCGTCACCCGGACGTATTGAAGCCGGTGAGATCCAATTTTATCGCAACGGTGAAGAGGCTCCGTTAGACATTGCACAGGTGGCACCAAAAAGCGAATTGATGCGCGAAATCCGCGGCAACGAAATTGCCATCATTTTCCAGGAACCCATGACCTCCCTCAATCCGGTCTATACGATCGGAAACCAGATTGCTGAAGCGATTGTCTTACACGAGCAGGTCGATAAAAAGACGGCACGTGAACGCGCAATTGAGATGATCGCGCGTGTCGGTATACCTGCCCCTACACAACGCGTCGATGAATACCCACACCAACTCTCGGGTGGCATGCGTCAACGCGTCATGATTGCAATGGCACTCTGTTGTTCACCGACACTCCTCATTGCAGACGAACCCACGACCGCTCTCGATGTGACCATCCAAGCGCAGGTGCTGGGTCTCATGCAGGAACTCCAAGCGGAGATGGGGATGGCAATTATGCTCATCACTCACGACCTCGGCGTTATCGCCGATCTCGCGGATGAAGTCGTTGTCATGTATGCAGGGCGCGTCGTCGAAAAAGGCACGGTTGATGACATCTTCTATAATCCGCTGCATCCTTACACGCAGGGATTGCTAAAGTCCATACCCGTCCTCGGGAAGACGCCGCAGAAAACCTTGCCCTCCATACCCGGGACGGTGCCACACCCCTTGACACTGCCGGTCGGATGCTCGTTTCAAGCCCGGTGTTCGGAGCGGATGCCAGCGTGTGAACAGATGCCGGAACTCATGGGAGAAACGGAAAATCGCGGACACGCTGTCCGATGCTGGCTTCATACTTTTTAATTTATTGCTCCTGGGCTGCGCTCCATTTCATTACGCGCAGGTTTTCGATTAAGTTTTACTGAGTTTGGAAATTTTGACGTTTCTTTTTTTACCCAAACCTGTAGCCTGCAACAATACACAGAAATGCCCCGGGGAATGTCACACGGAGAACCTTCATACCCAGGGAAGCCCACACGGGAGACCTCATACCGTTGATTCTGATTCGCAAAAACACGCAGGCGGATATACGTCGATGAACATTATACCATTTCTAAAAGTTTATATCGCATTAACCGCACCTGAGTGCACAGAGTCTTTGCGAATGCCACACGCGCATTCGCCAGTCTATGCTACAAGCAAGCACAAACTAAAAGTTTATGCTACAATTTCAATCAGAAATGGTATTATTTGCCAAACTCACCTAACCGAACTGCAAGGAAAAATTAAAAATCGGTAAACTGAAGTGCTTAGCCCGTAAGCGTAGCGGAGGGCGAGTCTACGGAGAGGCAGATAAAGTTCAAACCTACCCGACCGAACCGCAAGGAAAAATTAAAGAATGAAATTGCTTCAGGTGAACGATCTCAGAAAATATTTTCCGATACAGAAAGGTATCTTTCAACGCACTGTCGGTTATGTCAAGGCGGTCGATGGTATCAATTTTGATGTCCAACGCGGTGAGACGCTCGGACTCGTCGGTGAAAGTGGCTGCGGGAAAACCACAGCAGGACGATGCTTGCTCCGATTGATTCCACCCACAAGCGGGAGTTTCGTTTTCGGTGAGGAAGAGGTAGATTTAGCGAAGTTGACTCACCATGAGATGCGCCCGTATCGTAGACGTATCCAGATGATCTTCCAAGACCCGCATGCCTCGCTCAATCCACGGATGACGGTAGGAGACATCGTCGGAGAACCGATGCGCGTCAACCGGACCGAGAAAGGAACAGCACTTCAAGACCGGATTGTTGAGTTACTGGAATCTGTAGGTTTGAGATCGCAGGATACGCGCCGATATCCACACGCCTTCAGTGGTGGGCAACGTCAACGTATCGGTATTGCGCGGGCGTTAGCACTCCAACCTGAACTCATCGTGGCAGATGAACCCGTCTCGGCGTTAGATGTTTCCGTCCAAGCACAAATTCTCAATTTGCTGGCGGAGCTCCGTGAAAAATTTCAACTCTCTTATATCTTTATCGCGCACGATCTGAGTGTCGTTGAACATATCAGCGACCGCGTCGCTGTCATGTATCTCGGAAAAATCGTGGAGATCAGTGATGCTGAAACCCTCTATCAATCGCCGAAGCATCCGTATACGGAGGCATTAATATCCGCTGTGCCACTGCCAGATCCGAGTGCGCAGCGCAAACGTGAACACATCCGTCTTGAAGGGGATGTCCCCGATCCGTCTCAACCGCCCCCTGGATGCTATTTTCACCCGCGGTGCCGATACGCAACCGATATATGCAAACAGGAAACCCCGGAACTCCGTCAGGTAGCATCGGGTGTTCAGGTGGCATGTCATCATAGTGATACGTTGGCGTTACAGGGAGTGTAGTGATGTCAAAACCAAAGATGTCTGCAGACCAACTCTCCGAATGTAGAAAGCGACTCGAGCAACTGCAAATCCTTCGGAATGCAGCGAAAACTCTAATTATCTTACTGATTTTCATTGCGGGTTGTTCAGGAAACCCGTTAGAGGATACCTCCGATTTTCCGAGTGGAATTGAAGCGAAAGAGGCACCGATGTGGGCAAAGCTCGTTGCTGAAGACAAACTCCCCTCTCTCGCGGAACGGCTCCCAGAAAATCCGCTCGTCGCCAAGACGAATTTTGATGGCTATGAACGTCCCGGTCCCTATGGCGGCACGTGGCACCGGTTCCATACACATCCGGATTTGGGGACATGGAAGATGACAGCCGGGTATGCGCCACTCATCCGATGGAAATTTGATGCCTCTGGTCTGGAACCCGGTCTTGCTGAAACATGGGAGTTTAATGAGGATGGAAGTATCTTGACCTTGCATCTCCGCAAGGGGGTCAAATGGTCGGACGGACATCCGTATACCTCTGCCTCGTTTGCTTTCTATTATGACCTCTGCCTTGATGAACGATACAAATACAGCCCACCGGTTTGGTGCAAGGTCAACGGTATTCCGATGGAAGTCGAAACCCCCGATGATTACACGATTGTAATGAAATTCGCAGGTCCCAATTGGCTCGTGCCGCTCTGGTTGGCGACGGGTTTTTGGTGGTGTAATCAGTATAACATTCCCAAGCACTACATGATGCAGTTCCACCCGGATGGAAATCCGGAATACAAAGACTTCATCCGATTTGAGAAGGAAAACATCCCACACCAAAACCCGGAGCGCCCCACGTTATGGCCCTGGCGGGTGATAAAATATGAGAAGGGCGGTTTCCGGGTTGAGCTCGAGCGCAATCCGTATTACTATGTCGTTGATGAACTCGGCAGGCAGCTCCCTTATATTGACAGCGTCAAAACGAGTTTGGTGCCTGAGCCGCAGGTGCGCGTGCTCAAAATCCTCGCAGGGGAGATCGACTGCCAATACCGCGGGATGGAACTCCGCGATCTCGCACTCTATTTGAAGGGACAGGAGAAGGGAAACTATAAGGTCCGTCGCTGGAAAAGCACGGCTGGCGCACAACCCGCTATTTTGATTAACTGGACCGCCCCCGATCCTGTGTTAAGAAAACTCATTCGAGATCAGCGTTTCCGAAAGGCACTCGCTTATGGTATTGATCGTGTGAAATGTAATGAAATCGCATGGCGCGGCTTGTTGGAACCCCAAGCAGCAACCGTCAGCCAAGAGGGGTGGCACTTCGCCGATGAAGATGGACAGACCCTCTTTGAAGAATGGAAACGCGCCGATGCAGACTTTGATATTGATGCAGGAAACCGGCTTCTCGATGAAATGGGACTCATAGCACGTGATGAGGACGGTTATAGACTCCGTCCCGATGGCAAACCGATTGAGATGCTCATGGACGTGCCGAGTTCTAATCTGAATAGCCAAGAGAACGATATCGGATTAATTATTCAGGAGGGATGGGAGCAGCTCGGTTTGAAAACCCTGCTTTATACGCCTCCGGGTGCCGAATTAAGTCTGCGGCGCACGCTCGGTAAATTCACGATCAGTATGCACGGTGAAGCGGAGATGGATCTCTTCACGTATCCCGATTGGGTGTTTCCGACACTTCCGAAGTATTGGCATCCGAAGGTCGGGAAGTGGTATGAGACGGGGGGTGAAAAGGGTGAACCCCCTACCGGACCCCTAAAAAAGTTGCTTGATTTATACGACGAGATTAAGAAGGAACCCGATGAAAAACAACGACATCAATACGTCCGGGATGCAGTCAGGATTCACATTGACGAGGGACCGTTTCACCTCGGTTCTGCGGCGCGTTCACCATCGCTTTTAGTTGTATCAAACCATTTTCACAACGTCCCCAACGACGGCATTTTGGGTCCATGGGCGATTGTTACCCCCGCGACCAGTTATCCCGAACAGTGCTGGCTATCCAAGGAGACACACCCATAATTACCTATATCATTCGCCGATGTTTGATCGCAATTCCGACACTCATGGCGATTTCCATCATCTCTTTTATCATCATCCAGCTCCCGCAAGGCGATTACCTCGACCGCGAAATTCAGCGGTTAGAAGAGGAGTTCGGCGATAGCAGTTCACTGGCGCATGTTGAGGAATTGCGGGAACGCTACGGTTTGAACGAACCACTCTGGAAACGCTACTTTATCTGGATAACCGGTTTTGTGCGCGGGAACTTCGGCGAGTCGTTTGAGTATAAACGGGAAGTCCACGAACTGATATGGGATAGGATCGCCTTTACTCTGATTATCTCTGTAGGATCGCTTATCTTCACCTATGTTATCGCTATTCCCCTCGGTGTCTATTCCGCAACACACCAATACAAGTGGTCAGACCACTTTCTGACCTTCCTCAGTTTTGTCGGGATGTCCATACCGGCGTTTCTCTTGGCACTCTCGTTGATGGTATTCGCCTTTGACATCTTCGGTGTTCCACTGTTTGGGCTATTCTCGGCTTACTATGAAGGCGCGCCGTGGACCTGGGGCAAACTCAACGACCTGTTCAAGCACCTGTGGATCCCTGTTATCGTCGTCGGGATTAACGGGACCGCGAGTTTGATGCGGATCATGCGGGGTAACCTGCTCGACGTTCTCGGACAGCCTTTCGTCCAAACAGCGAGAGCGAAAGGGCTTAAAGAGATCGTTGTGGTGAGTAAACATGCAGTGCGGATTGCGATCAATCCACTCATCAGCATTTTAGGGATGAGTCTACCCGGTATTCTCTCCGGTTCAGCGATTGTCTCAATCGTCTTGGGGTTACCGACAGTCGGACCGATTCTTTTACGCAGTTTATTGAACGAGGACATCTATCTCGCGGGGACGTTGATTATGATGCTGAGCCTCCTTTTGGTTATCGGCAACCTGCTCGCGGATATAGCCCTCGCTTGGGTAGATCCAAGGATTCGTTATGAGTGATTTTTAATTTTACCTTTACATTACGGGCTACACAGTTTGGATTAATATATGCAATCTACAATTGAGACTGCGGAAGAAGTTAAGGATGCAGCCGAAGTAGGGCAACTGAGTTATCGCCAACTGATATGGCGCCGGTTTCGCAAGAATCGGATGGGGGTTATTGCGGGGGTCCTCTTGCTGGTCTTTTATATTCTCGCCAGTGGCGCCGATTTCTTTGCACCCTATCACTATAACGATATCAATATGCGACTGCGCCATGTGCCGCCCCAACGTCTCCATTTCTCGGTCGAAGATGGGTTCTATGTTCACGGCTTAAAGTCCGTCCGGAATCCAGAAAGTCTTGAGTTGGAATTCACCAAAGACTTGGCACGACGTCACCCCGTTGAATTCTTCTTCAAGGATGCCGAAGGCAAACGGCACCTATTCAGTTCCTCGGGTCCCATGTTCCTGTTAGGCACTGATCGGATGGGACGCGACCTGCTCTCGCGTATTATGTACGGAGCACGCGTCTCTATGACACTCGGCTTGGTCGGTGTGTTTTTGAGCATCATTCTCGGTTCTATCCTCGGCACTATCTCTGGCTATTGGGGCGGATGGGTAGACAATCTCATCCAACGTATTATTGAAGTCCTTTCGGCGTTCCCGGACATCCCGCTATGGATGGCACTCGGTGCCGCACTGCCGCCCGGTTGGTCGAGTATCCAAATCTATTTCGGTATCACCATTATTTTATCGATTATACGGTGGGGGGGATTGGCACGGCAGGTCCGCGGTAAGGTCTTGGCGTATCGGGAAAGTGATTTCGTGATGGCGGCGCGTGCCGCGGGCGCGGGACATTGGCACATCATCACAAGGCATTTGTTACCCGGGTGTTACAGTCATATCATCGTTATCGCTACACTCGCTATTCCGGGTATGATCCTTGGAGAGACTGCCCTCAGTTTTTTGGGGTTAGGAATTCGTCCACCGATGACGAGTTGGGGGGTCCTCTTGGAGGAGGCGCAGCGTGTTACCGTGCTACTCCATTATCCGTGGCTCATTTTCCCAGCACTCCCAGTACTTATTGTCGTGATTGCCTTTAACTTCTTAGGAGATGCCCTCCGCGACGCAGCGGATCCCTATTCAGATTAAAAGTAGCAGGCACACTCCGTGTGCCGTCCGCAAAATCCAGCAATTTACCTCTATTGTTTTTTTGGGAGAAAAAATGCCAACAAACATGGACCTCGGATTCTTTGCAACAGATGTTTCATTCACCGACAAAGCAGCGATCGTTACAGGTTCCAGTCGTGGTATCGGACGCGCAATCGCCATTGAATTGGCGCGCCAAGGTGCTGATGTCCTTATCAACTACAACCAGAATCGGGATGCCGCCGAATCCGTCCAACAGGAAATAGAGGCACTCGGTAGAAAAGCGGTTATTATCCAAGCCGACATCAGCGACCTGGAGGCACACGAAAAACTACTTGATACCGCACATAGTGCCTTCGGAAAGGTAGATATCCTCATCAACAACGCCGGCATCACCCGTATCGCTGACATTCTTGAAGAAACACCGGAACAGTTCGATCTGATTGTTAACACCAACCTCAAGGCAACCCACTTTCTGACGCAACGCGTCGCCAACTACATGGTGACAAACGAGATTCGTGGTTGTATTATCTATACGCTCTCGATTTCCGATATTATGGCGTCCGACAACCGAACCGCTTATTGTATCTCAAAAGCAGGGTTAGAGATGAGCATGCGTGCCTTTGCGGGACGCTTAGCAGGACACGGTATTAAGGTGAACGGCATCGCTGCGGGTGTAATTGATACCGACCTCTCGCGCGTCCGTATACCCGATTATGAGGAAGCCGCGGAGAAAGGCTATATCTTCATGGTCCGTGCTGGCGCGCCTGAGGATGTCGCCCACGCCACGATTTCTGCGATGCGACTTTACGATACCGGGGTCGTCCTCCCCGCCGCTGGTGGCGTGATGACACCGCTATTGAATCTCCGCTCCATGGCAGAGTTAAATATGAACAAAGAGAAGTGATTGGAGATGATAGTGAGACAGGATAAAACAACAATCGGGCAAGAGCAAATGGCGGTGTCCTTTTACCCCTCTGATAAGCGGGACAAAGGGGTTCTTTCCATTCTTCAGGCAAGGGGGGTATATCCCTTATACCATTTCTAAAAGATTATATTGCATTGACAGATCACCTCAAAGACTGCACAGGCTAACAGCCTATGCTACAAAGCACTCGTTTATTGAAGCATTTTCAATCAGAAATGGTATTACAACAAAACTTTAACCCAAAAGGCGCGCGAAAACAGGAGACCAAGATGTTTGATTTTCCCGGTCGTCCGATGCGTCCGCATCGATGGCACGTAAGAAAGAGTGGACACATCACGAAATCCCAGTTGCGCCATCGCGGCACAATACTGACCGAGGGCGAACTGATGGCGTTTGAGCAGGAGAGGGAAATGAAGACACCTGGTATCATAACCTTCGACGACTTAAACCGACCCAGATTTTTCCACTTCGATTCGATCGTTGAAGCTGAGCGAGAGAAGATGCTTCTGAATATCCACGATCGCGCACTACGAGAAATTTATTGTGAGATTCACGGCATAAAGATGCCCAGCCACCCAGAGACACATTTTTCGAGAACCGAGTTGTTAGACCGCGGACACTGGACGGAAGAACGGATCAACATGTTCTTAGAACCAGAGTCGTTTTCCACGTCTCTTCTTGATGTGCGTATCGAATATGTGATCTATTCTAAGACGGCCGTCCGCAAAGTGGAGAGATCCGAAGAGTATAAAGCTTTGTGGCAGGGAGAAAAAGAAAAGCGAGCCGCGAGACGCAAAGAAATCCGTGAGAAAGTAAAAATCACGCAATCACGCCTGATCTCCGAACGTGGCTGGACGAAGGGATTAATAGGCGACCTACTGGGCGAACCTGATCTACTCGTAGACAATCCACATTACAAAACGGCACCACAAATGCGGTTGTACTTCCTCGATCGCGTCAAAGAAATTGAGGAAACAAGCCCGCTTTTTGCGAAGCGACGCAAAAAGCGGGGTCCCAAAAATCCCCTTATGTCTAATAGAATCCCGAAGCTTTAGGTCAGGACGTCAGACCTGCTTCTGAATTCCACAAGTGCTTCTGTATGACGCTGTGGAGGTTTCCTCGGACTTTAGAGCGAGGTCTATCACTATGGGGACTTGTGCGCACGCGTTACATAATCCCAATATCCCGTAATATCGACTTTTTGATTTTACAGACCATCGTATACGCTGGATCGAAGACGTTCCCCATATCGTATTCTACCGCTTGCCCCAACAAGGTGTGTGCGGCACGTTTCTCCAAACCGAGTTCATCCAACCACCGGAGCAGTTCCGTCGTTGCGTGTTGCACCGCCTGATCCAACGGACGCGCATTCCCCGCTGCCAGAATATAATCGTTGTTTTCCGCACGGGGCCAGTTGATGCTTTTTCCCTTGAGTACTTCAACCGTGAACTGGACATCAAAAGAGATTTCGATCCCAGTCCCGACGATTTCACCATCACCTTGCACGGCGTGTCCATCACCCAGAAAAAAGAGCGCGCCGGGGACAAAAACTGGAAAATAGACGGTGACACCCTCCTGAAAACCGCGGTAGTCCATGTTACCGCCGTGTGTGGAGGAGGTCGCTGTCGAGATCGCTTGTCCTCGCGGCGGCGCAACCCCGAAACACCCCACCATCGGTTCAAGCGGGAGTGTGAGTTTACCCAACTGTGTTTCTGGTGTCGTTAACGTCGCCGTCCACTTCTCCACATCCACATGCCACTCTGCGAGACCACGACCGCCTTCCGGCATCTCGGACGCTGCGTAGTCCGGGTCGAGGACATTCGGAGCAACAGTCATAGCCGTCCGTCCGATGGGACGATTCGGGAGGATCCGATCGAAATGAACTGCTAACGTATCCCCCGGTTCTGCCGATTCAATATAAAAGGGACCTGTTTGTGGGTTTCCTCTTTCGGTTACCTGTGTATCGGTGGCATCGTAGCCTGCGTTGTCCACAGTGGTTGTGAAAACGGTATCCCCGCTCTCAATATGAAGTACCGGTTCGTGTGCACCAATTGCTGTGTAATAGACCCTCGGTTCAAAGTGATGTGTCGCCATATTTTAATTTTCCTTGGGGAGAAACAACGTGCGTTCCATCTTTAACGTGCGTTCTCAAATCCGCATCTCACACGTCATCGGCCTCATCGCCGGTGGACAGTTTCAATCGCCGTTTGACGCTAAAGCTCGTCGGAAATCCTCTGGACTTTCTGCTAAGATCGCGGCGCGATGTAGCTGCTTAAGATATTGGGAATCCTCAATTGTTTCTAATACCCGTTTGAAAGCGCTTGCCGCATCAGGCTCTAAGCGAAGTTCTAAGACTTCAAGGATGTCCTCACGGGCGCGTTTTTTCATACCCTGTTCAAGTCCCTGTTCAAGTCCCTGTTGGTGTGCTTCCGCTGTTGCTTTCTCCGTCCAGTATTCGATAATATTAGATTGCTGCATGGTTTCCTCCAGAATAATATTTGAAATCAGTTCCGATTTGTAAACTAAATTCCCTAAAACCGCAAGGCTCCCGAGGTATGCTGGCTTATTCGGGACATCAACGCTATCTGCGGTTTGGACACAGCGACGCAGCCATTCTTCAGCGTCCATATCCGTAGGACGTTTCATCAGCGGTGTAAAAGGGAGCAAACCCGTTGGCTTCGTATCAAGAATTGGCTTACCTTCCATTTCAATCAGCCGCAGGACTTGATATTCAATGAAGATCTGATGCCCTGCTATATTTTGCTCGTAAACGCCACGATCCCGTCGCCCCGCATCCGGTCGAAGATAAATGACACTTGAATACACCGGCAACCGATAGGTCTCGATCAGCCGAATGATATAGCCTGCCATTCGAAGTGACATTTCAGGATCATAACTGTCCGTCGTCTGAAATTCCAAATGGACCAAGGCCTCTTCACCGTTAAGTTCTACTTTGATGACGATATCTGCTTCGTGCATTTCAACGGTAGGTTGTTCAGGAACGATCAGTTCAACAAAAGTAGCGTCGCCTTTCTCAAAGTTTAGGCAGTGATTGACGAAGTCCATGGGGTGCGTTTGTGCTTGTGTTTTGCTAACGGTATCAAAGATCGCCATGCTGTTCCTTTTCTGAGTTCAACGAATTATACCATACATCTGCAATGTGAAACAAATTTTTATCCAGAGACATTCAATTTTCGGTTTTCTGAGTCAATTATCGGGAACAAGTCATGGGGTTAATGAAGATTAATTTATTAATTCGGTAATTTCCTAACGGGTCCGGTGCGGTTAGGAAACCGCACCTACCGGGCCGGGGAAAATATTGGATTACCGATTTATTTTCTGAAACTTCATGAACCCCATTTCACAGAGATTGCAGAAGGGCTTTGTAAGCGCGAGTTTCTTCATACACAAGGATCGGGGTTGGAAACCCCTCCAACAAAAGGGGTGTCATGACGGGGGATATATCTATAGAATCCGAGAAAGTGGGTGGCACGTCTATGGAGAGATCGGGGTTCAGATGAAAATGTTACGCAGCTAAGGGAAGGAGGGGACTGCCGAATTGCACAAAACATACCTTTTGTTACATTCGGAAGGAGAGCGGTCGGATTTTAAGACACCCGTAGC
>VXPE01000088.1:2308-49533 GCA_009839745.1 Candidatus Poribacteria bacterium | reverse complement strand
GCACCGATTTACCCGTGCTTTTCTAAAGACTAAACTTTTTTCAAACTCACGTTAACTCATTAATCAACGGCTGAAGAGTCTCATTTGGCAGCACATTTCGGACGAACAGAAACCCATCATCATGAAATTGCTGCTTCTGTTGAGGTGTGAGTCCGTTCTGTTGAGGTATTTCCGAATTACGTCGCGTAGACATTTTTTAATTATGTCCCCCTGGGCTGCAGTGTCCTTGCAGGTTTTTTAACCATTAAGTTTCTGCCCTGCCTTCCGCTCCGCTTATAGGCAGACACCTGGTGGCTCCACAACCCTCATGAGAATTTGTCCAGTATAACATCAAAACCCGTAGCACGTAATGTAATGGAGTGCGGATTTGAGGAACGCCCTAAAACTTTAAACGAGCGTTGTTTAACCGCAAGGTAAAATTAAAAATTAAAAAATCGTAACAGCACTGCCGATTTCACTGGATTTCATTGCTCCATCGAGCATTTGCATCAGCATTACTGCTTGCGAACCGGAATTAAGGGGTTCATCTCCGTCTCGAATCGCCCGAATGAATTCTCTCGCCTGAAGGGTTATATCATCCGCTTTTTGTGGCGGTGCTTTTATGGGTTTGACCTTAACACCGTCCGGTGTCCCAACGAGGAGTTTTCCGCTTTCGAGTCCTGCCTTCGTCCCGTAAAGTTGGAACTCCTGCGTCTCGCTTTTGACCAGATCGGTTCCCTTTGCTGGCGTCTGCCGATTTGTGGTGTTCATCGAAAACGCGACAGCAAAATGCAAGGTGCACCCGTTCTCAAACCGCACAAACCCGCACGCTGCATCATCTGCGGTGTAAATTTGTTCAGGAGGTGCGAGGTCAGAAAAAGTGCAATACATTCCAGCCATGACCTCTGTCGGACGCGGATTGCCCATCATAAACCAGACGTTATCAATGGCGTGAATACCGAGATCCAGGAGGACCCCGCCACCTTTCGCTTTGTCGTGCCGCCATCCCCGTGCGGAACACCATCGCGTGCGTATCCACCGAGTCTCCGCGTAATATACGTCGCCGAGTTCTCCAGCTTGCACAAGCCTGCGCCCCTCCATCAACTGGGCTGTGAACCGCGATTGACGGACAAACATATAAACAAGACCTTTAGTTGCGGCAAGCTGCGTGACCGGTATTAACTCTGTCGCATTGTTTGAGGGGGGTTTCTCGCAGAGCACATGTAACCCAAGTTGCACCGCTTCCTGTGAGACGGGGGCGTGCATCCACGTTGGAAGCCCAATGCAGACTGCGTCTAAATCGCAGGTGTCAAACATCTGCCGATAATCATCGAAAACGCGGACCCCTTTAATCCCATCCAAGACCCGTTTCCTGCGGGTGGGATCCGGATCCGCCAAAGCGACGAGTTCTACGTTCGGCTCTGCGGCGAGAATAGCGGTCGTGCTACTCATTGTCCCACCGACACCAATGATCCCAACTCTGATGACCTCTTTCATTTTTTAATTATTCCTTAAAATTGTCCAAACTTTAGTTAAACTAATAACTTTGTCGTTTTTTAACCGAAGAACCATCGTTTATCTCCTTTTAAGTGTCCTGTGTGGCGGTTTGATTCGTTGTGTGTCCGCCTTGTGCGAGTTCCTATTCGTCGAGAAGTTTGGCGTAATAGTCTTGCCATATCTGCGTCTTTCGCCATTTGCTGAGCGTGTTGGGGTTGACATCGAGCAATATAGCGATGTCCCCTAACAAATCGCTGTTGAAGTGCAGTCTGCGCGCCTGACAGATTAACTTCGGATTCATGTCTTTGGGCATGAACGCTTCCCGTGATGAGATTTAAAGACTATTATACCTTATTCGCATCTTTTTTGCTTGGCAATTTTTGTGTTTTTTTATAGAATGCGGGTGTCGGGCTCGAAAAGAGAACGACAGGGCAGCGTTCCTATTTTAACGTGAGTTTGATAAATATTTAGAATAGACGCATTCCCTCTTAAAGTCCCCCTGAACCGGTCTGATAAGAGGAGAAAGACAAGGGGAGAAGATCCCCTCTTCTCCTCTTGTCAGGGGAGTTGGGGGATTTAGGGGGTTAACGCCGTGAAAATGGGATATTTTTGGTTAAATGGGCATTTTTCTTGACTTATCGGACTTTTTTCAAACTGGCGTTATTTTATAGAGGCGACGCAGGTGATTGAGCACCCGCATCGCTTAGCGCTGCCGTACCATTACTTACGGCAGCGCGGGTTTCTATTATAGCAGAGGACACGTTTTGTGTGTGAGATGACGTAATGGAAACCAGCACCCTATACGGGACAGTTTGCCTGAGCTTCGCGTTGTTGACACCCGTCGGTAGTCCTCCCCAGTAGAGACATTGAAACCCCCTAAGGAGTCAAGGCATGTTTTCCGACAAATGGACGTTGTTTTTCTGTCTCGTGGTGTGTGTTGTTTGTCTGTTTGGCATCTATCGCCTACAAGCAGCACCGCAACTCCCGGAGAGACCTGCACCGACACCACAGGGGAGCGAGGTCACTCAACCGCCCCGCACAACGTTCTCGGAGTCCATCGACTCGGACTTCTACCAAACCATTATAAGAAATAACCTCTTTGCCCCATTGGGAACAGACTTATACCACTTCTAAAAGTTTATATTGCATTAGCAGCCCCTGAGTGCACAGACTAACAGTCTATGCTACAAGCATGTACGAACTGAAGTTTATGCTACAATTTCAATCAGAAATGGTATTACACAAAAAGCCTGTCCCTGGGGCAAGTGTGAACCTGATAGCCACGTTTACCCGTGATGAGCCGTCGAAAGCGACAGCGATTGTTGAGAACATCGCCACTGGCGATCAGAAAACCGTCGGTGTCGGGTCGATGTTCGCTGGATACCAAGTGCTTGATATACAGGCAAAGCAGATACTCATTGAAAAAGACGGTGAGCGTGCGATTTGGAAACGCATGAAACCCTTTTTACTCAACTAACCCATTGTGATTTTTCAATGAATAAAGGAGTAAAGAAAAATGTTAAAAGATGTTTTTTTCAGACGTGTGGTATTTGGAACATTGCTTTTGATCGTTGTTATTATCGCCGGTGGCATTCTGTATCTGAAACACCTTGAAGTTCAGAGGCAACGCGAGATTGCCGAGACCGCTTCCCGCGTAAAATCGTTGACACCGACACAGATGGCAACACAAACTGCATCCGGCATTGAAGTCGTAGAAACCGAGACAGGCGGTGGACACTTCCACGCCGATGGCACGTGGCACGCTGAACCGCATGAACCTGTGATAGCAGAGGAGATTCCATTTGAAGATGGTTCCTTCGAGGAGATCGTCGATCCCGATCTGGCGGACTTCACAGACGCAGAACTCGCTACCTATGAGCGCGTGAAGCTAACCCAGATCAAACTGCATTGGGCGAAATATCCTGACTGCCAAGACTACGAGGCAGTCTGGGAAGATGCCGCGCGATACTCAAAGTGGTATATAGAAACATATTCAAAGTGGAACGAAGAAGTGGATGAACTTCATACAGAATGGGAGAGAATCCGCCACGAAAAAAATGAGTTTTCTGGTATCAGCTATCAGATCCTGATGGACATGCCCGAGTCAGAACGCAACGCGTTTATCGACAATCTAACACCTGAAGAAGCAGCTTCTATGTTCATTGAGGTAAAAGAGTGGACAAAAAGAAGGATGGCTGCGTTCAACAAATATGATGAATTCTATCAGCAAGAACCTACTGAACCGAAGCCTCAGCACACACACTAAAGGAGTTTTAAAAGATGTTATTAAAAAAGTTTTGGATCCCTGTTCTACTCGTTTTGATAGGTGTTGCCATTGGTGTCACATTTTGGGGATACCAGCACGTTGCGAGTCAAGCCCCCGTGAAGATTATCAACCCTGTCACGGCTGACCCTGTTGATACGTCAAAGCCTGCGACACCGAAACCGCCACCGCCGGGGGAAACCGCCGAGAGCGGACACTGGCATGGCCAAGAGTGGCACGCCGATGCACACACACCCGGTGAACAGAGTTCCGTCGCCGAGACGGACTCCGGCGAGACATGGCGTGACGGTGTGTGGTATCCTGAAAACTACACGCAAGCCGATATTGCTGCCGATCTCGCGGGACGTGGCGCGGTGACAGATGAAGAATATGACCGACGTGCCTATAAGTATGCCGTCAATGCATACATTCAAAAGCATAAAAAGGAGTATCCTGACTGCACCGAAGACCAAGCCGTCATTGACGATGCAAAACGCTTTGCCGAGTGGCGGCTCGCCGATCAAGCAATCACAGATAAATATTCCGAACTCACGGCTGAACATGATTACTTGATGAAGCAATTAGAATAACTTTTTGAAAAATACAACTACAGCCCGGTCGCCGAAGCGACACACATCCCTGAATCCGAACGCCTCAATGATATCGAGAGAACAAAGGTTATCTTCTCACAGTTGGAGGACAACACCCAACGCAGTGATGCCCTGAATCGTGATGAACTTATTTATCCGAAACCCAAGCATACGCACTAAGCGAGGGTATTCTGATGAAACATATTCACATTTTCGGCATTGTCTTGATCGTCGCGATCATCGCCTCCGCGGTTGCTACGTTGGCATGTGATGACTTGAAGGCAATACGTGATACTGCGGAAGAAACTTTGGAAGCGGCAAAGCGCGAATTCAGAGAGTCTCACTTGAAGTTGCCGTCGCATCAGGACTGCTGCCAAAGATTGTTACCCCCATAGAGCTGCCAAAAACCCCGCCTTCTAATGACCCGTGGAGTCCACCCCCGGATCCGCCCTCCCCGGATCCGCTGAAAGTCCCCATAGAGTCGATAATAAAATCCCTCGCGAATCCCGTCTTGAAAGCGAAGTTTAATGCTGCAAAATCAAAGCGCGATAAAGCGCAGATCGCCCTCGACTCCGCACAGTTCCAACTCGATCAATGTCTGCTGCCAAAGAAAGAGAAAGCGGCGTGTGGTCACGATATGCCGGGGCATGTGCGTGCGAAATACAGCTGCGGGCATTGGGATTACACCTGCCAAGAGGCGAAGCACCAGTTGCGGGAGTGTCCGAAGGATAGTATTGGGCGTGTAATGTCAACGCCGTTGCGGTACATAAAAATCATACGTCGACGACGACAACACCGACAACACCGATAACGCCAAAGACCACGCCCTCACCAAGTCCGTCCCCAAGTCCGAGTCCGAGTCCAACGCCGAAACCCAAACCCAAGCCGAGCGTCAAGTGTCCTGCGAATAGTTGGACGCACTGTGGGGGCTCGGTTTCACATGCCAAGACGTGTTCTTACGGTCATACATATTACACGTGTGGCACGGCAACCTCTTGGCATGAGAGTGGGCGCTGCCAACCGAGGTCTCCGAAACCCAAACCGAAACCCACATCGGCGTGTCCCGCCAACTCCTGGACGAATTGTGGGGGTTCGAGTTCCCATGCCGCGACGTGTGCTGCGGGTCATAGTTACTGGACGTGTGGCACAGCAAATGAGTGGCATGCGACGCGGACGTGTACGCGATGTGGTCATACGTATCAGAAATGTACGAATACCTCGACGTCGTGTCAGGGGAGCCGTTGGCATATAGGGGGTTAATCTGAATGGCATTCGAGGTCCAAGAGCAAGGGCGTGATGGGAAGTCGTTGCGTCCTGTGCTTTGCGCTTCGTTTTACCTTCAGCGTGTGCAATCTGGCGAGATGGAAGCCTTTTCTGCGTTGGTGCAGAAGTCCGCGTCGCGTCTTTCTCTTACACTACCACCATGGACTGCCCATCACAACGATTGCCCAACGGCTGTAATGTCCTAAAAAATGGGGGCAAGTGACAAACTCGCTGTCACTTGCGGACAGATTAAAGCAGCGCGTTAGGTTCCAGCAGCGAGTTTTTACCACTTTCTACAGCAACGATGCCGACCCGGTGTCCAGAAATACCGCACACTCTGAGTGCGTCTGTAAAATCGAAGCAGGGTGCAATGGCGTTATCTCGCCGTGCAAGCAATTCCGCACTGCCTCCGCCTTTCGTTCATCCGGCACAGTGCAAACAATCGTTTTCGCCTTTATGATCTGACGAATGGACATTGAAATTGCTTGGGTCGGCACGTCATCAATGCCAGCAAACCAGCCCTCGCCGACCTGTTGCAGCCGGCATGCCTCATCTAATTCCACCAAGATATACGGATCTTCTGTCTCAAAATCCGCCGGTGGATCGTTGAAGGCGAGATGTCCATTCTCACCGATACCTACAAACGCCACGTCAATCTGATGTTGCGAGATAATCCGATTGAGTCGATCACATTCGGCTTGCGGTTTGCCTGCTTCTCCGTCCAAGAAATGGACGGTTCCAGGATGAACGATGTCCACGAGCCGTTCTCGCAGATACTTGCGAAAACTGGCGGGATGTGTCTCAGGAATGCCGATGTACTCGTCGAGATGGAACATCGTTGTGTTGTCCCAATCAATCGTTTTATCAGCAGTCAATGCGGCAAGGAAATCAAATTGAGACGCGCCCGTTGCAACGATGAAACTGGCATGTCCATTTGCATCCAATGCCTCTCGAAGTTTTCTACTTGCGAGATGTGCTGCTGCTTCGCTCGTTTCGCGTTTGGTTGTTGCTTTAAAGATATTCATTGCGCTAAAATTTTTGTAAAATCCCTTTTCCAACTCGGCGAGAGGGCAGACAGTTTTCTGGCGCGTGCGATTTTCTCGCGGTTGTCCCTATCAAAATAGCGTAGGTTGAGTATTTCTGTAACGCTCATCGACGCTGAGGCAACTTCAATGCGGGCAATCGTATCTCCAGCCGCGATTTTGCCTTCTTCAAGCACTCGAAAATAGAAGCCAACGCGTCGACTCTCTAAAAACTGCTTGGGGAACTCCGGCAGTCCCATCTTATACGCAAGTTTAAAACACGGCACGCGCGGTTGCGTAATCTGTAATTTCACCGTTGACCCTATCTGAAAGATGTCGCCGATATAAACTGACGTTTCCAGTAGACCTTCAACCGTGAGATTCTCGCCGAACTGCCCGTAGGTCAAGTCGCCTCTTTGCAACGCCTGTTGCCAGTGGGCGTAATGTTCAAACGGATAGCCGTAGATGGCTTTATAGGTGCCCCCATGGACCCGCAGATCGCCTTGTCCATCACCGTCGATGTTCTTCTCTCTGAGCATGACGGTGCCTGACACGGGTTCTTTGAAAATCCCAGTCTGGACCGTTTTACCGCCGTATTGAATAGGCTTCGGTTTTGAGACGTTTATAGATAAGAGTTTCATGATGTGCCTTAATATAATGGTTTTTCTCAGTTATGTCAAGTGATTTTCTCATTCTTTTTCTGAAAATGAAGAAATTGATAAACTGGATTTCTGTGTCAACGGGAACGTCTAATTGAGCGTTAAAGTCTGCAATTCAGGTTCCAAGTGGAGGTGAAAAAAACTTTTTCATGAAATTTTGCTTATATTCTGTTCTATGTATTATGCTCATGATACCGTTCTCTGTTTCCGCTGGAACGGACAATGCTAAAGAAAATACATCCCCAAAAACGAAAAGAAGCATCTATCAGCGAATCTTTCCACGCACAGGTGATATAGAAGGCACCCTCTACCAACGCGATATTGATGTTCCCTTGGTTGAAGCAGAGGTCCGCATCGTTGAAACCGATCAGTCTCAAAAAACAGGTGAAGATGGTGCCTTTCGGTTCATTGAAATTCCCGTCGGGACATATACACTGTCCATATCCCATCCAACTCACAATACATCCACAGAAATTCCAATTAAGATTCGCGCAGGTGAGACGCTCCGCAGGCGATTTTCCATCAATACAGAAGGAACGTTTGTCGAAACCCTCGATGGTTCGGAGGCGGCAACACGACTTAAACCCATTTTTGTAGAAGGGCAACGGCTACCCTCGACGATGAGCCGCAAGGAAATTCGTGGCAGCGAGTTGACACGGATCCCCGGAACTGGACGTGATGCGTTCAAGGGGCTCACAACACTGCCGAGCATCGGTATCCCCAACGATATTTTCGGCATCCTCTATATTCGGGGAAGTGCGCCGGGGGAGACGCTTCTTTACCTTGACAGAACCCCACTCGGTTACCCGTTCCACTTTGGCAGTCTCATCTCAACGATTAACTCGGACAGTATTGAGGACATCCGTATCTACGCTGGCGGCTACGGTGCCGAATTTGGATTAGATTCACAATCGGTCATTGACATCCGTTCGCGCGAACGGTTGGAAAAGAGGTGGGCAGGTGTAATAGACCTGAACATTTTATCCCCTTCTATTTTTGTTGAAACCAACATCGGGAACAGAGGTTACGCGTCCGTTGCGGGGCGATTCAATAGCCTTAATCTTATACTGGGACCTTTCTTTGATTGGACATTTCCAACTTGGTCGGACTACCAACTCAAATTTGCTTATGCACTCACAGAGAAACACTCTCTCACACTCAACGGTTTGGGAGCGACAGATCATTTTGACTTTTCTAATTTGGAGTCGGAAGAGACACAAGAATTAGACGATTTTTCCGCCTATTTCAAAAACGGGTTTGAAGCGGAAGGCATTCATCTCCGCTCCAATTTCACTGATAAACTTACATCCCATCTTTCCCTAACGCGTTTCCACAATTTCCTCAATATCAATCTTGATAGTGGATCGAACCAAAATGACAAATCTACTGATGAAAAATTTATCTACAAGGTCCAAGTTAGTGCCCCAACGTATACGCTTCGCGAAGATGTGTATTATAAATTAACGCCGAGACTCCAATTTGAACCGGGATTCCTTCTTGCCTTTAGTCCGGCTAAGAGTTCTGCACGCACATTTTCTGCAGAAAACATAGATTTTGAAAGCGACGCGCAACCGTCATGGGTTCAGAAATTTGACGAATTTCATTACATATTTCGGCGTGCTGAGGGATACCTGCAGGCACGTTATGATCCACTATCGTTCTTATCCGTGGCATTTGGCGTCCGGTTCGACTATCTCAATTTGACAAAACAGATCTCAATTCAGCCGCGTGGGAGTCTCAGTCTCACATTGCCAACAAATACTACACTTCGATTCGCTTACGGCAGATATGAACAGAGTCCATCCGCTTATCAGGTGCTAAAGGAGAACGGAAATAGAGACTTAAAATCGAGTCTAACCCAGCACTATGTTATGGAGTTAGAACACGAGTTATCACCACAAACGGAGCTTAGATTCGCGATTTATTACAAAGAGATGGAAAAATTAGTCACGAGATCCGTCAATGTTGACGCACTTTTTGATGACTCGGACGCAGCGGTTACAACGGCATACCTCAATCAAGGAAGAGGATTTGTGAATGGAGCAGAAATATTCCTGCGGCACCGCGTGAGCGAAAAATTCTTTGGATGGTTATCTTATGCCTATACCCACGCTGAACGGCGTGAGACATCCAACGATCCCTACAAACCCTTCCTCTTCAATAATACGCATATCGTTAGCATCGTTGCCAACTACAGTCCTACGACGAAAACAGAGATTGGCGCGAAGTGGCAATATTCCAGCGGCACCTCTGCAGTCCCGCTTAGCACGCTTCTGATGATTCAAGATCCTGTGACGTTAGGGATGCATCCAGTCCTTTCTGATGTCGCAGGTGCGATTGTCCCGACCGAATTTCAGGCGTATCACCGCTTAGATCTGCGTTTTAGTCGCAAAAGAACTTTGTGGGGACTCCCTGTAACAGCGTTTACTGAAATCTGGAATGTCTACAACAGCCCAAACAAGACAAAGTTCAGTTTCGCTGATAAACTTGTTGAGGAATTCAAAGCAGCTGAACTTGAGGGTGATTTGGACGAGTTCCCCTTTGACTTGGAATCCCCGGAATATAGGAGTTTAGTGCGGTTTCCCTTTAATATCAGTGCTGGACTTGTATATGAATTTTAAGTCAGGCAGCAGCATCTGTTTAAAAGATTGCAATCCACCTGAAAAGATGCGATGACTTGCATACCCAAGTGGAGCGAAAAAATGGATAGCAACAACACACATCCCCCCAACACAGAATCAGAACCTCGTCCGTCCGCCGTAAAGACGTTGCGCCGTTTTTTCTTTGTGGCGTGGCATGTTAGTCCATTCGGAGCTATCGCACAAGCACTCCTAACACTCATCCACGGACTTATCCCTATTGGTATCCTCTGGGCAAGCCGGGGGCTGGTGAACTTCATCACAGCCATTCTTGCTCAGGAGGCAGAACCCAGCTTAGAGACCGCAGCCCCTTGGGTGATTGCACTCGTCCTTTTGGCGACGCTCAGAAATATAAGTGGCACTTATGACGGTTACTTGCGATGGAAAATGCAGAACCGTATTAAAGTTCATCAACAACATGCCTTGATTGAAGCCGCAACATATATTGACTTTGCCCTGTTCGATCAGCCACAAACCTACGATCTGATACAACGGGCGCGACAGGCACTGGATCATCGACTCACCAATTTTCTGCGGTTTCTCACAGAGATTGGACAACTCTGCGTAACCCTCGTCGGATACGGTGTTCTCCTCTGGATCGCCGACCCGCTCCTTGTGCTTGTGGTGGTGTTACCCGCAATCCCTTCCGCGTGGTTCAAAGTTAAAACAGCCGAAAAGCAATACATCTACGATTACCATACAACACCTGTCCGTCGTATGATGGATTACATGATCGGTCTACTCCTCGGTTCATCATCTGGACAGGAGGTCAGACTCTACGGACTCTTTGATCGCTTTTTTGGACGCTGGCGAACGAACCACCGTAAATGGCGGGAAGAATCCGTCTCAATGATTTGGACAGAAATACGGGCTTCCATCGGCACAACTGTCGCCGAAATCGTTGCGTATGCGGTAGCAATCGGTATACTTGCGGCGCGCATTGTAGACAGGAATCTCACGCTCGGAGATTACGTTGTGCTTACCGGTGCAGCGTCAACCTTTCAAGGAAATATGGAGGGATTGCTGGGAAGCATACAAAACATATTCAGGGATTTACCCCTGCTTCGGGACCTGCATTTCTTCCTACAACGCGCAGAAAAGGCGCGCACACAAGCGGGAACAGAGACGTTTCCGCAGCCTTTACAACAAGGATTAGAGGTTCGTAATCTGCGTTTCCGATACCCGGAGGCAACTGATGATGTGCTACAGGATATAAATTTTCACGTGCGTCCTGGGGAAGTCGTGAGTATCGTAGGCGTTAACGGCGCGGGAAAATCGACACTTATCAAACTATTGCTCGGACTATACCAGCCCGACGATGGAACAATCCGTTATGACAATATGAACGTGAAGTCAATTGCCCCGGAACAGATTGCCCTTAACTGTGCCGCCGTTTTCCAAGATTTTACGCGGTTCCGCCGACCGGTGCGGGAAGAACTCGTGCCGGGTCCGCCAGGTCTCCATATTGACGATGATACCCTCTGGAGTGTCATCAATGCCGTTGGCATCGAGGATCGTTTTCAAACGCTTCCAAACGGATTGGATACATATCTGGACCCTTCCCTCGGCAAAGATGGCGAAGGTGCCGAGTTATCCGGCGGAGAATGGCAAAAAGTCGCGCTTGCGCGGGCTTTGGCACGCAATCCGCAAGTCCTCGTTCTTGATGAACCAACTGCCGCGTTGGATCCACAGGCTGAAGTCGAACTCTACCAACGGTTTGTTGAACTCGCGGCAGGTCGAATGACGTTCCTGATTTCACATCGAATCGGATCCGCCCGTCTCGCCGATCGTATTTTGGTCCTGGATGCCGGACGTATTGTTGAAGACGGCACACATGAAACGTTACTTGCCAGAAATGGACGCTACGCCCAATTCTTTAGAGCACAGGCACACTGGTATCAGTAGAAACTGCTTACAAGCCCGGAAGTCATCTGTCTTGATCGAACCGCAAGGAAGAATTAAAAAATGGGAAACGTTAAAAAAACATTGAAATCATGGGGATCCGTCGTTAAAGACAGCATCGTCGCCTATATCCGAACTTTTTCAATCACTTGGCAGAACGGTGCATTGGCACTTTTGGGTGTCCTGCTGCTCACGCTGTTGCTCGGTGTGGTGCCTGCCGGTCAGTTTTTTGTGACGGAACGCTTAGTCAATGCAATCACCGCCGCTATAGGAGATGCTGACTGGTGGCAACAAGTCGTTCCGTGGTTGATAGGACTGATCGGTTTACAAATTCTGAGTATCCTTGTCGATCATTTACGGGAACCGCTACGTCTTCACGTCGGAGCAAACATTGAGGCGTGGATGAATGAGAGTATCGTTCGGAAATCCAATACAATAGAACTGACTGAATTCCAGACCCCAGAATTTCAAAATTCACTGGCGCGAGCCCGTGCAATGTCCGGTATAGAACTCGATGAGATTGTCTGGTGGATCTTTGACAGTCTCCAACAATTAATCAGTGCCGTTGCACTCGGTATTGTGCTTTGGCGTTATCATCCGTTGCTGGCATTGCTTCCTATGGTCACAGGTTTAGCTTCTTGGTGGAGCGGTTCACGCTTTGCCGCCAGTGCTTACAATCTTGATGTAGAACAAACGCCACAACGGCGAGAGCGAGACGCATTAGAAGGAATTCTGACGGATCGCGGGGCAGGCAAAGAAGTTCGGTTATACCAAGCGCAGGACCTATGGATAACACGCTGGCGAAATTTATGGACGGCGTTAATAGAAGAACAACAGGTAATTGAACGCCGCAAATTCTTCGCACATCTTGCGATCGACATAGCACGCGGTCTGTTATACGCGTGTTCGCTTATTCTCTTGTTGCTGGAAGTCTTTCGGGGTGGATTGACGGTAGGGACCTATATCGCTGCTGCCGCCGCCCTCGTTCAATTGGATGGTATCTGGAACGAAGTCGTTAGTCATTTTCAGTGGATAGGAAACGAGATGCTCCGTTTGTCAGGAGATTTATATCCGTTTTTAGATCGCGGCTCGGACACAATCAAAGCAAAGATAGGTGGCGAACACCTTTCGGAAGCTCACACGAATCCATTCCAGGCTGCTGAAGAACCTCCATATCTTCGGATAGAAAATGTTTCATTCCTCTATCCAAATACGCAAGTCCCTGTGCTAAATCATATAAACGTGACATTGAAAAAAGGGGAGCGAGTCGCACTGGTAGGACCCAACGGGGCAGGAAAAACGACATTGGCACGTGTCCTTTTGGGACTCTACCGTCCACAGGCAGGCACAATTCACGTAGGGGATGTCTCCTTAAACGACGAGAACCGTCAAGCGTGGTTGACGCATTGCAGTGCGGTTTTTCAGGACTTCACCAGTTATCATCTCACTGCCCGTGAAAACATTATCTTTGGAGATTTAGAACATCCCGAACGTATGGAAGAGGCATCAATTGCGGGGGGTGCAGCTTCGGTTGTTGATGGACTCACAGAGGGTTACGAAACAACACTGGGGCCCACATTTGGCGGGCGCGATCTCTCCGGTGGCGAATGGCAGCGTTTGGCAACAGCCAGGAGTTTCATGCGGGAAACCCCATGGCTCGTTGTCCTCGATGAACCGACTGCTGCCCTCGATCCGCTCGCTGAACAGGCGATCTATGAACGATTTATTGAGCGGAGTGCCGGACGGACATCCGTGTTAATTTCGCACCGTCTCTCCTCTGTCCGCTCCTGCGATCGGATTCTTGTCATCGATAATGGAACAATCGTTGAGGATGGGGACCATGAGACGCTACTGGCAAACGATGGGTTGTATGCCCAGTTTTTCAGGGCACAAGCGCAATGGTATCTTTAATTTTACCTTGCGGATAAAGAATGTGAGTTAGGACTTTAACGTTTTTCGTGTTTGAATTAAGGAAGCACTATTCCGATTTGAGGTTCGCCGCCAAGATTTCAATCAGTTCTGCCAAGGTCGGAAACTCGTCCCGTGCCTCAGGTGGAAGATCTGCAAGATGCGTGTCACCCACGAAGCGATACATGTCCGCTGCGCCTGTCAAGATATTTGGAGTCAACCCGACATGCGCAAAGGTTTCTGAAATCTCTTCCATCTCACCGATCCAGCGTCTCGCTTTCGGTGGCATGCTCGGTAGTCCTTTTTCCATCCTTTCAAAGAGTGCGGATTGGCTCAATTGAAACTCTGCAGTGAGTGCCTCTGACACCCCCAACATGGATGCCGCTGTGAGCAATTCGGTGCAGAGTGCTGTCAATCCTTTGGTTAAGGAGGCGTAACACATCTTAATCGCTGAGGCGAATCCTATCTCTGCGCCGATTGCCCGTATATCTAACCCATGATTGTTGAGTTCTGAAAATAGATTAAGGTCGGGTCCCGATGTGTAGAACCGCGTTGATCCTGGGGTGCGAGGCGGTGGCCCGATAATGGACGCATCCACGAACGTTCCACCCGCCGAGGTGATGAGGTTCCCCAATTGACGAACCGTCTGTGGTGCGATGGCGTTGCAGTCGGCATAGGCTAAGGGTGTGTCGACCCGCTGCAGCGTTTCTGCAACGATAGACGCTGCGGACATCGCCTGTGCAGGTACCATGATTGAGAGGATAAGCTCGGCTTCAGTGACGAATTGTGGATATGTTGGGACATCCACAATGCCTGCTTTCTCAGCAAGCTGCCGGGTACGCTGACTCCTTCCTTCCAGACAGGTGATAACACGCAAACCGTTTTGACGAAGCACATCCCCGACGGTGTGCCCCATATCACCGGGACTTAATATTCCAACAGTGCTGAGCATAGATTACCGCTCCTCTTTTTTTCGACATAACTTGCACAATATCTATCTTCAGGACTTACGCAAAATCAGAGAATTAGGTTTATATGACGCACTCGGTGCGGTTAGAAACCGCACCTACCGCGGAAGTGCGTAAGTCCTATATCTTAAATGTGAACGCCGATAGTGTTAAATGCCTTGAACACTAATATCGCACCGAGCAGAATGACGACGGCAGCACTCATAATCGGTAGGCGTTGTAGCCAAATACCTTCGCCTGTAAACCGCGCAATCAACGGTTTCGCCATCACCATTAGAATACCGATAGCAACCAACACGGCAGCAAGCCCGAATGAGAAAGCACAGAGGATAATTAAGCCCCATACAAGTTTGCCAAGACTAATCGCGAATAGGAGTCCGATGAGCGCATCGACGCAGGGCACGATACCCCCAGAGATACCGAGCGATAGTAAACTCCAAAAACCTGTTCGTTCTGGAGGTGCATGACTATGCGTCCGCCCACCATGACTGTGTGTATGCGTGTAGTCATGTGAATGTCCATGGTCATCATCATGTGAATGTCCATGGTCATCATCATGTGAATGTCCATGGTCATCATCATGCGAATGCTCATGTGAAGGATCGTGTTCGTGATCGTGGTCGTCTGCATGCGGATGGTCGTGGTCATGTGAATGATCATGCGGATGGGGTGTTTGACTATGACCGCGGCTGTGCGCGCCACCGCTATAATACTGCTTCATGTTTCTGGCAAGCAGCCATGCCCCGATACCAACAATCAAAGCACCAGAGAACAGGCTCAACCACGGAACGATATCCTCCGGTGCAAACTCTTGGGCTACCAACATGACGACTCCGAGTGCTATAACACTGAAGGTATGCGTAAAGGTAACGACAAGCCCAAGGAACACCGCATCAATGACCCTACCTTTAGAACCGACGAGGTAGGCAGCCACTATAGCTTTGCCGTGTCCGGGTGTTAAAGCATGCAATCCCCCTAACACAAACGAAACAACAAGGGCAACAATCGCCAGTTGAAGCGTAAGTGGTTGGGTTACTAATTCTTTTATCCGGTCCCCTGAATGCTCATGTCCTTCATCACCAAAAACGAATGCGCACGCCATAACACCGATAAAAATAATACACGCTTGCAATACACGCTTGCAAGTTACACTGCTAAAAGAGAAATAAAGTTTCTTCAACACTTATTAAATCCTTGCGAATTTCTGGAAACGTCTATCAGCGACGACTTCACTGACATAGATGTTCCCATTGGAATCGATCCAGATGCCGTGTGGGGAATCACTGAACTGTCCCGGAGCATTTCCCTTCTCGCCCCATCGTCCAATGACTTCACCCTCAAGCGTCATGATACTAATACGCTGTCCACCTTCAGCGATGTGAATGATATTATCACTATCAATGAAGAGATCGTTCGGGGAACGGAGGTCTGTCCACTCCGTCAAGTATTCGCCGTTGTTGTTAAAAATCTGGCAGCGAAGGTTCCCACGATCAAGAATATAGACGCGGTCATTATGGTCGACGGTAACATCGTGTGGGAGGTTAAATTCTCCAGGTCCCGTGCCGGGTGCCCCCCATGAGACGATAACCTCGCCATTGGCAGTCATTCGGTGCACTCGCGACTGTCCATAGCCATCAGAGACGTACATCTCTCCAGATGTTGAAAGGACAGCACGCGTCGGTTCATTAAAAGGTCCTCCCGGTGCTCCGGGTTGGTTAACAGTGCCGAATGTCTCTAATAACTCCCCATCAAGCGAAAATTTCCGGACGGTATGATCTACCGTGTCTGTGGTATAGATTTCATCGTCGGGACTTATCCAAATACCGTGGGGTTTCTGAAAAATATCCTTACCCCATTCAGTTACGAATGTGCCATCCGCCTCAAAAACGAGCATAGCCGGCTGTGGACTCCGATTATAGACATAGACTCTGTCATTGGAATCACACGCTACGCCCGAAACGAGCCCGAGTTGCGGAATCATCCCCCACCCTTCCACGACTTCATACTGATAATCACCCGTTCCAAAAGTTGCCATGGTCATTCCTCCTATTAGGTATGAATGTTTACATACTTAGCGACAATAGATTTCAGAATTTGAACGATAGGGTTTCAAGTCTGATAATACCTAATTTTGGGATATATTGCAACGATTTTAAAAGATCCCATTTATAAACAAAACTGCGCGTGTCAGGTCGCCTTCCTGAAAACCTGTGGCGTAGAGGATATTCGTTTCGTCAATATAGGTATATCGGTTTTTGCCGAAGAAATGTGTGATTTCAAAATTCAAGCGGAACGTTCGACTTAAGTCGTAATGTATCCCGGCTCCCCAGTCGGAGAGATTCGCGTTGAAGTCAAAGAAGCGGTAATTGAAACTGTCAAGGGCATCGTTGATGAAATCGAGGCGGATGGCACTAAAGTAGGCAAAAGCTCGTACTTCCCGATAATTGTAGAGACTGTGATCACGAACCCATGTAAAATCAAGCTGAATGCGATCGTCCCAAGTGTTCTCAGTTGCCCGATCGTCTTGATTGAAGCGTCCGCGGAAGTCCTCAAAATCCCGTGCCCGGTAATAACTCGTATCGGTCATTCGGACGTAAGTGAGTCGGTTTGACAATGCGATGCGGTATGATTCATTGAGATCATAAGAAAAAATTAAATTTGCATGCGCCGTATCCTGAATAATCTGTTCATCAAAATCGGACTTGGTATAAAGATCTGCGTCCAAATCATCTTGGTTGTCGATTTCAACGTCGTGTAGGTCGCGTGTATACCGGAGTTTGAGTTCCGTTTGAAACATTGAAGATATCAATGACGTGGTCGGTGCGTATTTCCTAAATCGCAATTCTGCTGGATTCAGATAGTAAAGGTTTCCATGTCCGTCAATACCTTTGAGCTGGAGTGCGACATCTGTCTCAACTTCTCGTCGAAACGGGACAAGAAGTTTCTGTATATAGGTGCCATCTGTGGTAAACCGCTGGATGCGCCGCAGCCGGTAGCGAAACTGCCTTGTATAGCCATCGTAGCGTCGCGTCGGATCGTCAAGCCGTTTCGGAAGCGTGGAGGCGAAGTCCTTTAAGTACTTCGCTGTATCCGCGACAAGGAGCGTTCCGTCCGCCAATGCGGCTACCCGAAAAGGTGCGATAAATTCCGCCGCTGCGTCGCCATATTTGCCAAAGTCACGCTCGAACCTTCCATCGGCGTTATATTTCAGGACCCGATGCCCCTTTTTATCAACAACATAGAGATTCCCAACTTTATCCACTGCCATATCCGTGGGCTGCGCGACGTGTCCTGCGCCGGGTTGATCAAGGAAATAGCGGGCAACGGTTTTGCCGTTCACATCAAGTTTGACAATAAGCTTATTCGGGACATCTCTGTCGCAAACATAGAGGTTATTGTGAAGGTCAATTGCTAATAAGAATTCTCGTTTCGTGTTTCCCTGTGGAATAATCAGGGCATAATTACCGTCTGCGTCCAAACCAGGGGCAGCGACTTCAAGCGGCTTTATCCGTTGGCTCAAATCTTGGATCGGATAACTTGTGACAAATACACCCTGTGCGTCAAACTTATGGATACATGGACCGTAGTTAAAGACCTTAGGACCTTGTGTTTCTTGTAGGTGTGCGTCTGAGATCTCCACGAACATCCAGTCCATTACATAGATACTACTATCCGTGCCGATAGCGATAGCCGTAGGGTTAATGAACCGAAACTCGCTCTCCGCCTTCATCTGGATGTCAAATGCGAACTCCCCAGTTCCATTGAACTTCTGGATTCGGAAATTATCTGTATCCGTTACGTAAATAGCACCATCAGGTCCAAACGCCATGAACAAGGTTTTAGCAAATTGCGCTTCGCCCACCCCTTTTTCACCGAACGCATTAACGAATTTGAATTCCTGCGCGGCGTTTACAGGCATTGAAAGCAGGAGTAGCAAACAAAACGTCAAGTTTTTCAAATTTTTAAGTTGTCCTTTTTTAAATTTTTCCTTGCGGGGAAGCAACCTGTCTCTAAACGCTAAAGCGCATTCCTTAGACCTGAAGAAATACGCAGAAATGCGCAGAAATACACAGAAATACGCAGAAATGCCCAAGCAAAGACCCCTATCAAAAACCCCTATCAAAAACCCCAAGCCCCCCTCCATTACATGACGGGCTCACGTTTTGGAATTGCTGGCACTTTTTTGGATATTGTCCAAGATACCATTGATAAATTTAGGGGAGTCTGGCGTGCTGTAAGATTTAGCGATCTCAATCGCCTCGTTGATCGAGGTTGCTGGATCAATATCGTCGATATAGAGAATCTCATAAGTTGCACATCGCAGAATAGAGAGATCGACGACAGGCATCCGGTGAAGTTGCCAATTTTTGGATGTGTTTTGAAGGACTGTATCAATTGCTTCCAGATGCGCAGTCGTGCCTTTAACAAGTTCCAGAGCGAAAGGTCGGAGTTCTACCGATGTGTCTTGACTTTCCCAAAACCGTTCTGTAACGATTGGTACTGGCGAGGCGGTGAGTTGGATCTGATACAGTATTTGCATCGCAACGATGCGAGATCGCCTACGAAGAGACATTTTTTAATTATACCTTGCGGAGAAATTACGGTCGTTCTATCTTTAAAGTGCGTTTCTTGAATCTGAAGAGATACCCTCTCAAGAACCCTGCGTATTTCTGCGTATTGTTGCAGGCTCCCCATTTCATTAAGGACTACAGGCTTTCCAAACCGACACAATCTAACTCAGAACGCTAACGCGCAGACCTTTTTTGTATACGCTACTTTGTATTATACACGGTTTCGGAGGGTATGTCAAATAAAACTCCAGAGGCGTTCAGTTCTTTTGCTGGTGCGATCTTCAAATCCGTAATTTTAGAGATTATTTTTTACGTTTACTATAAATTGCCCTACCCGCAAAAATGTCCCCTTAAATTTCAAATTTTACTATAATAACCTAAGTTGCCACCTTATGGAAAATCAGCAAGAATTGTAGGGATAGGACCCCATAGAAAACCAGAATTAGAGGAAATTCCTTGTATTTTTAAACGAAAATGCCATATCCCTGTCTAAAACGTTGTAAGTAGCAATGTGGGTTATAATATGTGAAAAAACGTTTACATTGCTCGAAATACTTGACAATTCTGTGAAAAACTTTTAGAATTCCGCGTATTACATTAGCAAAGACCCCAAGCAGGAACACCTCCATTTCATTAGGGACTACAGATTTTGGTAGAAGCCAAGCAGAAAAAGGAACAAACCTGTGAATTTACACAAACGGGAATATGGGACCGTCGCTGGACCACACCCTCGCACTGCGAAAGCAGGGTTTGAAATGCTCCTTGCGGGTGGGAACGCCGTTGATGCCGCTGTTGCCGCTGCTTTTGCGGAAGGTGTTGTAGAGCCTTCGCACAACGGTATCGCGGGTTACGGAGGCTGTGTTCTTATCTATCGCAAGCAGAGGCAAGATGTCATCGCAATAGACTACAACACTGCAGCACCGGCTGCTGCTTCCGAGGAAATGTTTACGATTGAAGATGCCCCCGATGTGCCTGCTGGCTACCGAGTGCCCGGACGTGTAAACGTTCACGGCCCCTTGTCTATCGGTGTGCCGGGGGTCGTCGCTGGCTTATGCTCGACTTTAGAGGAGTTCGGGAGTCTGCCACTCACAGAAGTCCTGCAACCCGCCATCAATTCTGCCCGCTACGGTTATGCGCCGAACAGCGCGAACCGCGGGGGGATGGCAGGAAATGCGGAACGATGGAAACAGGACTTCCCCGAAACGGCACGTGTTTTCCTCAAAAATGGTAGACCCCCGAAGAAAGGGGAAACACTCACCAATCCCGAACTCGCCCGAACTTTGGAAGCGGTTGCTGAAGGCGGACACGCCGCATTCTATGAAGGTTCTATAGCGGAAACAATCGCAAACCACATTCAGGAATTAGGTGGATGCCTAACCGTGGATGACCTCAAGAACTACCGTCCGATCATCACAGAACCTTACAGAATTCAGTATCGAGACTACTCGGTCTATACAGCACCGCTCGGTGCTGGTGGCCTGACCACTTTACAGATGCTTCGGTTGGTAGAGGGGTTTGACGTCGCAGCGATGTCTGTCTCTGAAAGGTTCCATCTTTTCGCTGAAGCCATGAAAGTCTGCTGGCCCGAAAGACTCCGTCGATTTGGGGATCCAACTTTCGTTGATATAGATATTGAAACGGAACTCTCCGACAGTTTCACGGCTACACTCAGTGAAAAATTGAAGGCTGGGCTTGAAGCACCGCAACCAGGAGAGGTGGTCTACCACGAACCGATGAACTGCACGAGTCACATCTCTACTGCGGATGCACAGGGGAATATGGTATCTCTTACGCAAACGCACGGGGGTGGCTTCGGTTCAATGGTGACAGTCCCAGGCACAGGACTCCTCTTCGGACACGGTGTCGGACGTTTCGATCCCCGACCGGGAATTGCGAACTCAGTGGGACCGGGTAAACGCCCACTTCACAACATGGCACCGTTTCTCGCCACGCGGGATGGCAAACCTTTCGCTACTTACGGTATCCCCGGCGGCAGAACCATCCCGAACAATCAGTTTAACATTAGCGTGAGTCTCTTCGATTTGCGGGGATCGATGCAAAGCGCACTCGACGCGCCACGCCTCCATACAGACGGTGCTGAACCGATCCAAGTCGAACCTCGTGCGGGTGAAGAGACGCTCGCAGCACTACGCGAACTCGGGCACGAAGTCACCCGGAGTGCAGGTATCGGGGGTCCAGGACACGGTGTTCGCGTCTCGGACGATGGAACGCATCATGACGGTGGGACGGATCCGCGTGGTGAAGGTAAGGTAATGACGAAATAACAGGAGAATCTGGCAATGGCTTTCCGTAACGATGCACTCGCTGGACGACACATCGTTATCTCCGGCGGGTGCGGAGCGATCGGATTTCTATTTCTCTGCAGCGCAGCTGCAGATTATATGACTGGAACAGTACTACTCGTGGATGGCGGATGTAGTCTGTATCCAATGGATGATGCCTAATTCACAAAGAATAGGGGCTACAAATTTCGTGTGATTTAGTAAGCTGGTTTCGGTAGCAGGCGGTTCACTCTATTTGAAACCAAAGCCGAGGACCGGAACTCTTTAGAAGTAACGATATCAATTGCGATTTCAACCTCGTGCTTCATAAAAGGCACGAAAAGACGGAGACATTATGTCACAATTTATAAAAGCCGCGACAACCGACCAGATTGAACCCGGTAAATGTATTGGTGTGAAAGTTGAAGGTGTTTTCATCGGTATCTACAATGTGAAAGGCGAGTATTACGCCATGAACAACATCTGCCCACACCTCGGTGGGGTTTTGAGTTACGGCTTTTTAGATAACAACTGTGTTACCTGCCCACTCCACATGTGGGAGTTTGATGTGACGACAGGCGAATGTGTGTGGCCGGGTGAGGAGAAATTACCCACCTATCCTGTTAAAGTGGAGGGTGAAGACATCCTTGTGAATGTGGAAACGCCTCTCATGTAGAGGCGCGGTTACCTCGTCCCTACTTGGTAAAACGGCGCGGTCCTCCGATCGCGCCCGTTGAAAAGAAGGAGAAAAATTATGGCATATCTGATCACCGGTGGCATGGGGTGCATCGGTACTTACGTCATCCGCGACCTATTGACCGCCGGTGAAAAGGTAGTCGTTTACGATTTTGCTTACGACCTAACGATTCCGAAAATGGTCCTCACGGATGAACACCTTGAAGGGTTCACCTTTGTGCAGGGGGACATCACCGATCTGCCGCATATCTTACGCACTGTCCAAGACCATGAGATTGATCGGATCATCCATCTCGCCTCGTGGCAGGTGCCAGCGTGCAATGCGAATCCACCAGAAGCGTTAAAGGTGGTTTGCGAAGGCACGATCAACATATTGGAAGCGGCTCGTATTTTCAAACTCAAACGTGTCGTGTGGGCAAGCAGTGTGGCTGTCTTTGGAGCACCCGAGGATTACAACCACGAACAGATTCTCAATGATGCGCCCCACTATCCAAAGTTTATCTATGGGGCGTGCAAATCCCTCAACGAAAGATACGCGATGCACTATTTTGATGCCTACGGTGTGGATTCGATCGGACTTCGGTTTACTGCGGTCTATGGGGTCGGTAGAACCCGGGGCATGAGTTCATTCACGACGCAAATGATCGAAGCAGTGGCGTTAGGTAAACCACACGTCTGTCCGTTCGGCGATGATGCCGTGGATTGGCAGTATGTAGAGGATGTGTCTCGTTCGATCGTTATCTCTTGTACCTGTCGAACAACGCAAACACGCGTCTTCAATGTGAAGGGCGGTATCCGACCTGTCAAGGACGGCGTGGCATACCTCAAGACCTTGGTGCCAGATGCCCAGATTGAGCTGGAGCCAGGGGTGTTTGGAATCTCGTGGGACTACGACGCAACACCTATCGCTGAGGAGATGGGGTTTACGCCTGATTACACGATGGAACGTGGAATTCTGAAAACGTTCAATCGCTTCCGGGAGCGCGCGGGGTTGGCGCAGATATAGTCGCTATTGAGCAAAGCGAATTTTGTCTATTATACCATTTCTAAGAGATTATATCGCATTGACAGATCGCCTCAAAGACTGCACAGGCTAACAGCCTATGCTACAAAGATCTCGTTTATTGAAGCATTTTCAATCAGAAATGGTATTAGATAATGAATGAATGAACGATGATGTTGTTCAACCTTCAACCTAATAGTACTTTTTCATCTGTGCCCAAGTGACAGCCAACTTCCCGCGAGCATCGACAGATAGGACCTGTTCCCACGGAATATTCTTTCCTTTGGAATCGGCTTGATGTATATCATCAAAATTCGGATGTCCCCATCCGCCGCTATTGTTATCCACAACAACAATTTGGGCGGTATCGCCTTTGAATTCGGCGACATCCCACTCTACGCGTGCCATTGTTTCGGTAGCCTTCCCTGTTGCTGTGCGCACGACTTTTCCCTTAATCTCAAGGTTAACACAACATGGAGCAGGGGCATCCTTCCACGGGTGATTGCCGCCGCCGATAAGGAAGTTCATCGTCTTGCCGATAATCGTGAACTCAATTGATGTCAGGGTGCCTTGCGGTCCATCGCCTTGCGTAGCACCCGGATTCTGTCCGAGTTTTTTCCCTTTATCTGGACCTTGGTACTTTTCGTATAAACCTAACCACCAATCCCCTTGATGTTCAGAGGGTTGACCGCGGTTTCGTGCTGTTGGATTATCTCCCCAAGTAGGTTGGAAATCGAATGCCTCTCCATCTGGCTCCCAATCCGTGAGGTCGCCCGTCTCGAAATCGTTGTTAAACGCTCGCGCTGAGGCGATGTTAACCGGCAGAACCAACAGTATCAGGAGGACGGAAGGTATCATGAGCGAGAATACTATTTTTTTCATGAGATGCGTCTCCTTCTATTTCTGAAAAACTGTGTGTCTCAGGTTATCTGGGCGGTAACTCGTGAACATACATCTGAAAGTCGAACAACATCATCGCTTTTCATGATACCCTATTGTGAAAATAATGTCAAGAAAAATTGTGAATTCCGAAACAGATTTACAGTTTCAACATCACCCAAAAATGTCCCATAGAAAGGGTATTTGACTCCTATCGAATTTGAACGACAATACTCGTCTTAAATTTGCTAATTTTTGGTCTGAATAAACATTGGCACTTCACAGTCTTGAAATTTTTTGATGGACAAAATTAATGTTTTTTTGTATACTTTTCTTGCATATTAAATTCTATTTGAAGGGGTACACTATGAAGCCTCAAATTTTGACTGGAATTGTTATAGCAGCGATATTAGTGGTTAGTCTCACTTTTATCACTACTCATACAGTTGACAGTTGGCCCCATCATTCTTGCTGCACCACTGTATTGGTTTATAAGAAAAGTAATACGTGGGCTGCGTTGAAAGCCGGTGGCGATGTCTGGGTGTGGGAAGAAGAATCTGATTGCGATGATTTCTGGCACGGAAAATTCTGGCCGCACGGAGATCCTTGTGATTAGCCCCAAAAGTAGTGTATATTCATTTTTTTGAATATACACTACAAAAAAGGATACATAATGAAATATGTAGTCTGTACTCCTGTCGTGTTGCTACTCATATTTTTTATTGGCTGTTCTAATACAGACACTGTAGTAACTGAACCTGATTATAGTGAAGACGAAATTATTACTACAGAAAAAAGAATTGAGGAATTAACGGAAGAAGAACGCGGTAAAGAGTTTGTAAGATATGCTAAACGATACAATGAACTGAAAACTAAAAATCCAGACGATGCTCTTGTAGCACTCAAAATGGCAGCTAAGATTTCTTGGTGGGGTAACCCTTTGTCTGAACAATGGGCACTACTCATCTTCCAGATGGATACACAAGGCAAAGTATCTGTAATGGATATGATCCGCAGAGTAGAATTAGAAATTCAAATGGCTGAAGAAAGCAGCCCCTACGAACAACAAGTTGAATATTTGAAAGGCAGATTGGAGTTTTGGGAAAATAGAAAAAAAATAGAAGAATCGCACGGGCGTGACCCAAATGAACCAACTGTCAGATTCAACGGTATCAGAGTTGAGGATAACTGAATTGAAATACAGAATACTACTAATCGTATTTGGGATGATTTGTTTACTTGCAATAGGTATGTTGTTATACAGTCCGCAGGTTGATTCAACCAATAATCCTACAAGCGAAGAACTACAAAAAAAAGATTGTGATTGCTGTAACCGTGTGAACTTAGCTAAGCAAAGGGTTAAAGAAAGACTTAGTAAAAATCAGGAACAGGGTTCGTCTGAATGAAAATTCTAATAGCATCACTCATTTGTGTAATAGTGTTAGGTTGTCACGATCATTCTCATGATGATCCTGCGAGAATGCATTTGAGAAACTATATGAAGTTGAAGAAGAAAAATCCTGATTCAGCGTTAATAGAACTAACACAACACGCTAAGATAACCTTTCAAAATCACGAGAAGTCGGTTGAGTGGGCACATCTTGTATCTAGGATAGATCGTGCAGGCATAGCCGCGCTACCTGATATGCTGCAACTTAGCCGGCTAAACTTGGAAATGGCCAAAGATAATGGAGCACCGGAGGAATATCAGGATGTGTTGAAAGAGAAATTAATGACTTGGGAGGAAGTAGAAAAATCACTAAATGCAGAAGGGAAGGATCTCTATACCTTTAAAATAGAGTTTAAACTTAGAGTAGAGTGAGGCCCATGCTTAATAGGAAATCTTGAAGAAACATCCAAGCAGAACCCTACCAAGAGGGGGTTGTGTCTATTTATTTTTAGGATCGACCATAACTGCTTTACAAAGAAATTATGCGGATAGGACTGATTAACTTTAAAATTGGGTTACTATAGTGTACCTATAATCTGTCTTGTGAACATCAAGCCGATGACGCAGGCAATCGCTGTTAAAGTCCGCTTTTCGCTTTTGATGGCGCGTGTCCAAGAGAAATCGTGTGGAGAGGGTTCGGGATAGGAACGAAGTTTGGGAATAAAGCGGGGAACTCGGTCTCGGTATGCCTGATAGGCGGGACCACAGGATTCCATCAGATACGACTCTTCTACTGCAATAATCGGTAAGTATTGGAGGAAATACCCAACAACTAACACGGCTACGAGCCAATAGACATTCACAACAAAACAAACACCGAGACTGAGCAGGAAATTACCGAGATAGAGTGGATTGCGGACGTAACTATAGGGACCTGTTGTGACGAGATCGCGGGCGGCACCGAGTGTCCGCGCACGGGTGGAGGCTCCGGCATATCCGACCGCCCATATCCTGAGAAACTCACCTGCAGCAATGAACAACGCGCCAATGCCTACAGTGTACCACACAGGTTCAGCAAAATAGAGGAGTGCGAGGATGAAAGGGATAGGCGTGAAACTGCGAATTTTGAAGAAGAAGTTGCCAATTCTTTTAATTTTCCTTGCGGTTCGGTGAAGTCGGTTTGAACTTTTATATGCCTCTCCGTATAGCCGCCCTCCATTTCATTACGGGCTATTGGCTCTGGGTTTACCCATACACTATTCGCCTAATTTTCCTTGCGGTTCGGTGAAGTCGGTTTGATTATTTCGGGGTGCGCCAGATCATGATACCTCCGACAGCAGCGTAGAGGATGTTCGCGCCCCAACAGGCAAGAAAGGGATGAAGTTTTCCGCTTTCACTCAATCCCTCAAGTGTTGCGAAGGAGAGTGCCCAATAGATAAAAGAGAGGAAGAAAGCCATCACGAGCCCCGCGAAGAAACCTGCTCTCCCAAAACGGATAGCAATAGGCGCGCCAAGCATAACAACAACGACAGCCGCGAACGGGTACGCTGTTTTGTGATACAACTTTACCTGCTCTTTGCGCGAAATCTGTCCGGCTTCCTGCTTATAGGTGATCTGCTGGCGGAGTTCTTCAATGGTCATCGCTCTCGGATCTTTTTCACTCCCGATAAAACGGGCAGGATCCTCGTATCGTTCAATCGCATGCCTATCGAAGGCATCATAACCAACCTCTATCCCGCCTTCAAAGTGGCGAATGTATCCATCCGTTAGTTGCCAGTGGGTAGCGGTCCACTCCGCTGCCTTTGCGAAGGTTACGCGAGCGAGTTTCCCCTCTGTATCATGTTCATAGATGGTGAGTTGTTGGATTTTACGTGCGTCCAAAGCAATTCGCTGCGAGTAAAAAATACGGTCGCCCTTGCCTTTGAAGACGATGTTTCTGCCGCGACGCGGTCTAACGTTATTTTGTAAAAGATGTGCTTCATGAAAGGCGGGTGCCGCGACTCGGTTATAAAAAAGCGCGAAGAATCCACAAATAACGATCATTACAATCACAATAGGAACGAGGAGCCGGTAAACGCTAAGCCCCCCCGCCTTCATAGCAGTGAACTCGTTGCTTTGGACCATCCTACCCAGCACAAAAAAGATAGCGACAAATGCAGCAACAGGCACTACCTCCATAATCCGACGAGGTGCTTGGTAGAGAACGATTTTAACAGCCGTTATATAAGCGACATCATCATCAAACTTCTTGATGTCCTTATCCAGCAAACGGACGATAATAATCAGTGCAATAAAAAATAAAAGCCCCACAAAAAAGGCTTTCAGGTATTCGCGAAGCAGGTATCGATCTAAAATATTCAAGATTCGGCTTTCCTATTGACGACAAGCGTCAGCTTGTCTCGGGCACGCCACGTCCGCAGCGTTCCTTCGCCTATCATGCGGACACTCAGAAAAATGCCGAACGCACCAATAACAATATTGGGAAGCCACATGGCAAGGGCAGGGGATACCATGCCGTTCAAACCCGCACTTTGACCGATTTGAAGCAGGAGGTAGTAAACCAAGATGACAGTTAAGCCGATGCCAAACCCAATCATCTTACCTCCCTGTTTTACCATCAACCCAAGGGGCACGCCCATTAATCCGAACGCTAAACACGCGAAAGGGATAGAAAACTTTTTGTGGTATTCAACCTCCGCCAAACGGAGTCTACTACGGGTATAATCAGGATTCTGACTCGTTGGGACGGAGGCTTCTAACTTATTGATGAATGCCTTGAGTTGGACAATAGTCATTGACCGTGGTGTTTGGTTCTGTAAGGCACCACGCTCCAGATCCTCGGTCAACTGCAGTGCAAGTTGTTGTTGCTGGAACTTTGTTATACGATATCCATCTAAATTATCGGTTGTCGGTTCATAAGTGAGTCCATCGTAAAGCGTGAGCACGGCTCTGCCATTTTCAAAACCGAGGGTCCCCTCTTGCGCGTGACTGAACCGAGGGCGTCCAGTCCAAATACCATCCCATATTTTGACATCCTGCATGCGTCCGCTCTTAGCATCTGTGGATTCGTACATCCATAACTTGCCTTCTCTCTCCAGCTCCTTCATAACGGTGGCTTCTTCCAGAACGAACGTCGGATTGTGTCTTTGAATGTCGCGTTTGAGTGTGGCGTAAGCGAGATTTGCCCTTGGTAGTGCGTAGTCCATCAATGCGAGATCAGCGACGCTCAGCACCACTGCTATGCCTAAAAGCGGAAGCATCAGATGATGGAAAGCGACCCCGTGTGCTTTCATTGCGATAATTTCATTATTGGTAGAGAGTCTTCCGAGAGAAAGTAAAATCGCGACCAAAGCCGCCATCGGAAGAGATAACACAACCGAAGCGGGCATCACATAGAGGAGCAACTCAACAAGGTAAACCGGACTTATCCCCTTTTGCACGAAAAGCTTCGTCAACCGAAAAAGGTCATCGAAGATGAGGATAAAGGTAAAACAGATAAGTGCTATGATGAATGGTGGAAGAAATTCTTTAAGTATATACCGCGCTAATATTCTCATTTTTTAATTGTTCACAAGACGTTAAAATAAGATGGTCTGTTTATGAGTTGTTTTCCTTATATCCGCCTGCGTGTTTTCGCTTGGGGTCTTGCTTGGGCGTTTCTGCGTATTTCTGCGTATTGTTACAGGCTGCTGTCTTAAGATAATTTCTGTAACCGTAGCTTTCCGTAAACGAAGCAGAGAACTGATGCAGTCCTTTTTTGTTAGTTGATTTGTGCCGGAAAAACCTTCATAATTTAATTTGAAATTTTGGTATAAAAGATGTTATCATACCTACATGGAATTTACGCTTGAATCCATTCAACTCACAACGGATGACTTGGCGGACGTAGCCGCGCGTCGTGCTTCTGCCCAAGAAATCTACTCTCCCACAGCCCCAAGGCGACCGATTGCCCAATTCGGTTGGCGCGATAGATGGTGGTTAAACCACACAGCAGCCCAGCAAGTTGTCATCAATTACTGGTTCTTCGAGTCACACGACGAAGCATGCACAGCCGCTGATGAAGGCAGATTTCGGCTTTCAGCACAGACTGTGCCGAAATTAGGTGGACGCGATTCTATCTATCAACCTCCAGCAAACGATCAACATGAACTGGGTGATATTGTGTGGCAGGCTGGCGCGAATTTTCTGTTCGTCCAACAGACGATAGTCGTGCTGGTTGCCGAAGTAGGAGGGCAGGTTCCCGAGGAAACAACCCTCCAGATCGCCCAAAAAATTTCCAAGAAAATTCAGAGTGCGCTGCCGTCGAACCGGTAAAGTTAATAGTCCTGATACCACGTTGCGGATTGCTTGGTGATCTGAACGTTTTCTACACCCCCAAACTGGCGATGCTCAAACCACGGTAACGCGTTCTCCGCCGCAGCGTTCGCGTTCTTGAAGTTCGTTGTTGCTTCGTTCTGCAAGAACTGCTTAACCGCCCCAGTGTCAGGATAGTATTGGACAGCATCTTTCCAGATGGCTCTGCCACAGAGGAAACCACTCGCACCGGCACCGGTCGCGAGATCAACGTTTTCAATGAATTCTTCAATATCCACACCGGCACTCAAAATTACCCAGGGGAGTGTTGAGGTTTCATCTAACTTCTGGCAGATTTCCTTCACTTCAGCGAGTTCATACGCCGAGTCTCCTGCGTAAAAACTGGCATCTTGATAATCCGCTGTGTATTTCAGATCGGCAGGAAATTCTAACTTCAGAATGTCGACTTTGTAACTTGGATCTATGAACTCCGCGACGCTCCGAATCACAAGGTCGGGTTTCTGTTTTGCGAAGGCAACGCTCTTGGTGGTGCCTTCAAGCGCATAACTCACTAATTCCAACAAAAACGGCAAATCCTGCTTTTCGCATTCATCCCCGACATGACGCACAAAGGCTTGCTGGTGTTCAAGGGTTTCAGCGGAGGCATCAGGGTGGTAATAGGCGAGGAGTTTAATGGCATCTGCACCGGCACGCTGTGCCTTAGCGATGCTCCAGTTTTCAATCGGATTGGAGAGGCGTTCGTTCTCGGCAACCCCTTCGCTGACATAGCCTGATTCTTCATAGGCTAACAACAATGCGACATCCCGTGGAATCTCGCCAATAGAGTAGGGGTGCCCGTAAATTGGGTCGGTGAGAACCGCTGTTGAATTTGGGGAAAGGATGCGAGTAATCAGAGTTTTCAGGGCTGCAACATCTTCGTATTGGACTTCAGCGTTATCCTTGTTAAGCGCATCTGCGAGTGCCTGTACCATAGAACCCCGTTGATCAATCGCCATCATTTTAAAGCGACCATTCGCATCTGCGAGTTTCATGATACCCCGCAATTTACCAGAGGAAATATCGTTCATTTAGTTCTCCTTTTTCATTAGTATTCACGTTCAACGAAAAAACGGATTAAAGAGAAAAACAACTGCTTTGCCCGTCCATCAGGGAGATGGGCAAAATTGTTCTGAAACCGTCCAGCGGCTTCCTGTAAGAGTGCCTGAGACCGCTGTTGGGCATAGGTGATGGATTTATATTTTTGCATTAAGTGGAGCACGCTCTCGACTTCAGCCTCGGTTTTCTCATCGCGGGGACGTGCCATGATGTCAATCACCTGCTTGGCTTCAGCGGAGCTGCAAGCATTGATAAGATGAATAAGGACGAGGGTCCGCTTGCCTTCACTAATATCCCCGGCGATCTCTTTTCCATACCTGCCGACATCCCCAATCAGGTTAAGGACATCGTCCTGAATTTGAAAGGCGACGCCGAGCTCTTTACCGAGTTCTACGAGTCCATCTATTTCTGTTTCACTCGCGCCCCCGATGATTGCCCCCACCCGACAGGGTGTGATACAGGTATACCATGCGGTTTTCTGGATGCACATCGTTAAGTAGTCATCTTCATCGAGATTCCAGCGGTTATCGCTCACCCAACTCAATTCAATGTGCTGTCCCTCAACGACTTGGTTGCTGAGTTGTATGAATTCCGATAAAATTCGGAAGGCGAGTTGATGTCCGAGAATCTCCGTGTTTCGGTGCAGCATCTCCCACATCTTGCAATGGAGCGCGTCCCCAACGTTGATAGCCATTGGAATGCCGTGTTTTTGATGGAGACACGGTTCGCCTCTGCGCAGCTCGGAACCATCTTCAATATCGTCGTGAATCAGGAGCCAATTTTGGAGGAGTTCAAGGGAAGCAGCCGTGTTAACGGCGCGCTGTGTATCACCGCCGAACGCCTCACACATGAGCATGCAGAGCGCGGGACGTAACCCTTTCGCGGCGCGGCGCGGGTAGTCTAACATCATCTGGTACAACTGATGGACATCCGGGTGCTTGTGGGTAGTCGGGAGAAAATCAAAAATACAGGCATCGACCTTACTTTTGACATCGCTGAGGTATGTTGCGACAAGATGCTTTGTGGGTGAGGGGTCTTGTCCAGTTTTCTGCATGGGTTTCCTTATGTATTTTGCCGTCTTTTTATCTCACTCAGCCCTCCCATGATTTTGTCGGGTCCCTGAGCAGGAACATCCAGCTTCATGAAGCGTTGGTTCGCGAGTTTCGCTTTAAAATTATAACACATTGCGGGGTGAAAATCAAATTTTTGTTGGGTAGGAAGTGCAGAATATTTGTCCACTGTCTGAACTGTGATTTTTGTGATTATAGGATTAGAGAGACAACTAATGTGAAAACTAAATTAACTTATCGTAAAACGGAATAACTCTGCGATTCTGCGCTATCAGTTGTCAGTTTTCACGAGAATTCGCCTTAAAAATGTTACACTTGTGTAACATTTGGTGTACATCGGTTATGGTCAGAGAACCCAGTGGTTGTAAGGGTTTAGAGGCGTTTTTTGTTTTATCCTCTACTTTAAAAAAAGAATAAATCGGCGGAAAGTGTAACATTCTATTGGTGTCAGGGACTTACGATTCGATGTTGTTTGAGTGTTTCGATTTCTTGTGTGAGCGTTTCAATCTGTTTTTCGAGTGTCTGATCTTTTCTGCTTCGCCTATGTGCTAAGATGCTCCATACAGTTGCCCCGATGGCAAGAATCGCTAAAGGGATACCGATGCAAGCAATGATGTTATTTTGTCTGTCAAAATTCTTTTGAACATTGGCAAAGCCGGTATTGACGGTTTGTTTTAGGTTCGAGATTTCGGTCTGCCTAATAGCACCATCCGTTTTTAACTTATCAATATCAACCTTCAAAGGTTTGGTTTCTTTCGAGATCTCTTCTTTGACAATCAAGCGAATTTTATCAAGGTCCGCGTCGGTGAGCGCCCCGAGAGCTGGCAAGGCGATTGCATATAAGAGCATCAAGAGGACGAGAATGGTTTTCATCGGATGTCTTTGATAACCCTCCCAAAAACGAGGTGTTGTCTTGTGGATATATCCCGGAAACTCTGAGCCTGATTTAGAGATACTTGAATCTCCCTGCCCGAACATCCTCAAGTGCCTCCTTGCGCAGATGGTCAAGCTTTCCTGCCTTCACGTCTTCGTGATGCACTCCCGACGCATAAATGCGTGGGCTTCTTTTAGAAGACCAGCCTCCCACAAGGCATACTGGCAGCGTTTTGTTCCTTATAGGAACTCCAACGGTATAAGTCCCCAGAGGGTGACCTGTTGACCGAAGGGACACGGTTGATGCAAGCAACCGCGGGGCGCACCACCGACCCGACTACAGGGAAAGTTTTTGAGTTGTGGAATTCCCTGATACGCGACTGCCCAGTTGGCACGTGTCGCGAAAGCGTAAAGTGCTTTCATCTATGTTTAGGCGATATACGCCTCTATAGGTATATCGGTATCTAAATCGGAGTTTCCAACAAACCAACAGAGTCCTCTATGCATTTTGGACGGGGAGCCACTTCGCGAAGGTTCGTGAAGAATGCATTGACTCCCACTGTTGGATACTCTAATTATACTACATTTTACGGTGTTTGTCAAATAAAAATCACTTGCGAAGGCACGGATAACGTGGGATTGACCCAAAGCTAAAGCATTGGGATTGTTAAGTGTTTTCCTTCACTGTTTACGTTCTATAATTCATCCAAATCGAGTGCGATGAATCGGTATCCCAAGGGTTTTATCCGATCGACTAAGGTTTCCCGCAATTGGAGGGCACGCGTAAATTGTGCTTCCGAAACCTGTATCCGCAACACTGGCGTATGGTCAAAAAGTGAAACGTCTTCAAGCGCGAATTCGCTCAGGATCTGCTTCACCTCTACCAATGCTGCGAGACTTTCGGCTTGCACCGTATCCGGATCTCTTGCCATCTTAAGACTGTCGCCTCCAATCGCTACCCGCCATGAACCCACCATCAACGAAAACCATCTGTCCGGTAACAAAGTCAGAGGCATTAGAGGCGAAGAAAATTGTTAATCCTGCCAAGTCCTCAGGTTCACCCCACCGATCTGCCGGGGTGCGATTGAGAATCCATCGGTTTCGGCTGTCCTCGCGTGCGGGAGCAGTCATCTCGGTTCGGATGAAGCCGGGGGCAATGCCGTTGACTTGGATGTTGTGCTCCGCCCATTCTACGGCGAGCAACTTCGTTAATTGGAGGAGTCCCCCCTTCGCTGCGGTATAGGCGACACTCGTGGGGAGCCCAATCGCTGAGGTGAGCGACAACGTGTTGATAACCTTACCTGATTTTTGTCGCTGCATGACAGTGCCGCAGGCTTTTGCGAGAAAAAATGCTCCTTTTAGATTAATATCCGTAACGAAGTCCCAATCCGCCTCGGTAAATTCCAAGGCAGGATTGCGTATATTGACGCCAGCGTTGTTGACGAGGACATCAAGTCGTCCTAAAGTCTCCACAGTCTGTGCGACGAGCGCGTCAATTTCTGTCAGATCGCTGACATCCGCCTGAATAGGGAGAACGTTTCTGCCGGTTTCATCGGCAATCCGTTCAGCGACGGGGGTCAAGGTCTCTATTTCTCTGCCCACAACGACGAGGTCTGAACCTGCACCCGCAAGCCCTTCTGCCATTGCAAGCCCAATGCCGCGACTCGCCCCAGTGACGAGACTTACTTTACCCTCTAACCGAAATTGTTCAACGATTCCCGTAGCAGATTTTTGATTCATATTTTACTCCGATTCATGTTATGTCAATTCACTAAGTTTATTGCGTCCAATCCTATTTGTTATCTGTGGCGAGTGCTGGATCGGATTTGATAGCTTCTGGTGGTGCAACCCGAGTATCCACCTCTACACACGCTGAACGAAAGTCCTTGTTCTCTATGGGTTCAATTGAAAGTCGACATCCAAGCGCGGTAAGAATAGTTACGAGCATATCAACGCGCGGTGCCGTCTCGCATGAGAGTACTTCCAAAAGCGTTTGTGGATCCATTCCAGTTTGCTTGGCAAGTTCCGAGAGCCCTCCCTGTGCGTCTATAACCGCTCGGAGCGCGCTTACCAGCGCGCCAGGGTTTGCATATATTTGGTAATCCGCCAATACGGCTTGCAGAAATCCAATAGCAGCGTCGTGATCAGCGGCGAGATCTTCGATGAGAACATCGCGCCATTTTCTTAGTTTTCTCATGTGTGTGCCTCCTTGTATTCTCGCCAATAAGGTTTTGCTCGTTGAATATCTTGTGTCTGTGATGACTTATCACCACCGCAAAGCAGAAGCACGATCGTGTTATCTACCTCTGCAAAATAAACACGATACCCCGCCCCGACATGAATACGTAATTCAAAAACACCACTACCAACAGAACGGTAATCACCGAAATTACCCTGCTCAAGATAGATAAATCTCGACCGAATATTACTTTGTACTCTTTTATCCCGAATGGTTTTATAGTAAAACCCGTAATTACCTTTACACTTTTTTGCATCGGCGAGGTTAGGAAACCTCGCCTACCGGGGGCAGAAGTGTAAACTTATTTTCAAAATCTACTATAAACCATTCAGTGAAAGGTTCCTTTCCATTTGGAACCTTATAGAATTGCAGTTCTCGGGGGTGTGTGCCACGCATTAAGATTGTTCGTGATTAATCGGTCAGTCCATCCTGTTCTGCGAATTCAAACAATTGGTCACTATTAATACCCTTTATCTTTCCGTTGTGCTCTTCAGCGAGAGAGACAAGGAGTGCGGCAGCATGGGAAAGTTTGAAATCAAATTCCAGCGCGACCACATAGATAATTGTGTTGTTGACGTTCTGTTCTCGGACCTTTTCAAGAATTACGTCCTTATTCACTTCAATAGGATAGTTGGCAGTTGTCGTAGGAAGTCCATCAGTTATTAAGACGATAACGGATGGATTCAGTGTTAGTGCTACTTCAAGGGCAGCAAGAATATTCGTTGCTGTATTGCCCTGAATACTTTCCGGTGTGAATCTGTCAAGATACTTCAAGACGCGTTTTATGTTTGCAGCGTTTGCCGGTAGCATTTTCTCGCTCATAGGTTCAGCTGTTTCAGCAAACGTTACAATGTTCAGCTTGTCATTGTTCCCTAACATCATCACGGAATCTTTGAGAGCGTTTATTGCCAGTGGCAATTTTTTCATTCCGAGTACCTGCATACTTGCGGTTATATCAAGACAGTAGACGACATCTTTAGGTCCCCCGAATTCATCGAGAAAATCAATGATGCCGAGTCGGTCTGCGGAACCATCCTTTCCGCCGCCACCGAGAAGTCCACCGTCGGAACCCCCTTGTCCATCTCCACGGAATCTACCCATACCGTCGCCGCGCGCGCGGACCCTGCCGGTAACAACACCGCGCCCATCTGTCTGTCCGGGTTGTGCGATAAGTCTGCTGAGATTCGAGGCTTCCGCATCGCGTAATTGTGCATCCGTCATCAAATCTGGAATAATCTCGCTCACTGGCGCTTTGTTGACCTCTACGTCTTCGAGAACAACACGTGGACTGAGTTTCATGACCTCATCTATTTTATTTCGAGCGGCTTCAATCTTTTTCTGCTCTGCATTTCTGGCAAGTTCCTCGTTGGGATCATACATCTTCTTCGTGAGCGGTGGTTTCGGTTTCTGCTTCCGTTTTCTGGGTGGTTCGGCATCGTTAATCAGGTCCACAGCGAGGGCATCTGCCTGTTCTTGGGTGAGTTGATTCATTGGGAGAAATAGGTAGGCAATCGCGAAAATCATGTGTAGAATAAGCGATAATAAGATGACAGAGCGCGTGCGGTTCCTACGTCGTCGTGCATCAACACCCCAGTTCAGCAATTGATTTAACATGATGAAGCCCTCCGCGTTTCGTTTCCATTTTTATTTTCTCTTTCAAAATCAAAGGTTTGTGAGCAATATGTCTTGGGATTTCTGTGTGCCTACGTCCCTGACGCAGTTTGCTGATTTTCAAACGCCTGGATCCACGTTCTGCCTTCAGGTGTCAGTTCATAATAGGTATGATTTCGGTGCTTGATCCATTTTCCCTTGACGATATTTTTTCGATAATGGATGATACGCCCCGCAACCCGTTTCAAACCACCGAGGTTCCTCAATTTACGATGTCGTTGGTGCATCTCTTCAAGCGGAATTCTCAAGGTTTCAGCAACAACGATTGAATAGTCCATTCCCAATTCTTGATGGTGTTTCAGTATAAAGTAATCGGTCTCATCGAGTTCAGCAAACGCAGGGGGAAGTGTCAGGGAATCCGTCGGCGTCTCGGTTGTCCGAATCTCATCCCATGCGACTGCCAACAATCGTTCTGATCGGAAGCCTTGTACCGCATTACATTCGGCGTGATGGACGGTTATCGTGCTGTCTTCCTTAAAATACCCAGTGATCGAGTCCCCCTCTTGGGGCATACAACATTTGGCAATTTTATAGGTGAGTTCCGCTGCCATATCTTTATCTCGTTACCGTTCCAATGCCCGATATCCGATGTCATCTCGGACGTGTGCGTTATCAAAATGAATGGCGGACACACCTTTATATGCCTGTTGAATCGCATCGCGCAATCCGCCCGACATAGCCGTGACACCCAACACTCGACCGCCATCCGTGACAATGTTTTCACCGTTCTGCTTTGTGCCTGCATGAAAGACGGTAACGCCATCAACCGCATCGGCATCTTCAAGTCCTGTGATAACTATCCCCGTCTGGTAGGGGTCTGGATACCCACCCGAAGCCATAACGACACATGCGGCTGCCGCATCATGCCATTGCACGTCAGCGTGCTGTTCAAGCGTTCCATCAATACACGCCATCAACAAAGGCACCAAATCACTTTTGAGGCGAGGTAAGAGGACTTGAGCCTCAGGATCACCAAAACGACAGTTGAATTCTACCACTTTCGGACCGGCATCGGTAATCATCAATCCGACGTATAGCACACCTTTGAAGGGTCTTCCGATATCTGCCATGCCATTGACAGTCGGATAAACGATGCGCTGCATCACATCGTCGTGTAATTCTGGTGTGATAACAGGCGCGGGAGAGTAGGCCCCCATCCCACCGGTATTCTTGCCGGTATCACCATCGTGGGACATTTTGTGGTCCTGGGAACTGACAAAAGGGAGACAGTAAGTGCCGTCGGTAAGCACGGTGAAGGAGGCTTCTTCGCCGATGAGCTCCTCTTCGATGACGACACTATCACCCGCTTCTCCGAATGCCCTGTCTACCAGAATTGTTGTGACGGCTTGTAACGCCTCTTTGAAGGTGCGTCCGGGGATAACCCCTTTGCCTGCTGCAAGTCCATTTGCCTTAACGAAAACAGGAGCATTGCGATCTTCGACATAAGCCATGGCTTCTTCGGCATCCGTAAACGTCTGGTGTTCAGCTGTCGGGATTCCGTTTTTTACCATGAGCTGCTTAGCAAAATCTTTACTCGCTTCCAAGTATGCTGCGCGTTTATCCGGTCCAAATGCCTTCAACCCGCGTTCACTAAACACGTCAACGATCCCTTCAGCCAAAGGGGCTTCGGGACCGACAACGGTTAAGGCAATGTCTTGGGACTCCGCCCAATCCGCTAACTCGGTAAACCGATCCGGCATCGAGATAAGTTCTGAAATTTTAGCAATACCGGGATTACCGGGGGTGCAATAGATTTTTTCAATGAGTGGGCTTTGTGCAAGCTTCCAGACGAGTGTATGTTCGCGTCCGCCTTGCCCCACAACCAGAATTTTCATGCTACATATCCTTTTTGACTGTATTATACCAGAATGTGTTCGGAAAATCAAGGACGTTTATTAATTTGACAAAGCCCTCGCGACCTGTTATACTGACTGCGACTTAATTTACAACATAGGTAAACAACCGTGCTACAGCGAAATCTGTAGGGGTAAGAGGAAACAGTCTATGCGCTATTTGCGAGGTATCATTACATGGATTTATTCATTGCAAAGCATTTGGAGGAGATAAAAAATGGCTGAACAACATCACGAACTCGCCCACGTTTTTGCTGAGGCTTCGCAGCGTGTTAGCGATGCCCGCGGTGGCACGCCGCGCACCCTCAACACCCCTTATACCTTTCCCGGTTATACGAAAGCGGAATGGACTGAAAAAGCGGCAGCCTTGCGTCAGCAGGTTCGTGTCGCTAACGGCTTGGTTCCAATGCACGAACCGACACCCCTAAATGCCGAGATCTTCGGGAGAATCGAGCGAGACGATTACACCATCGAAAAGGTCTATTTTGAACCCTTTCCCGGCTTCTTCACGACCGGAAATCTGTACCGACCCCTTGGGAAATCCGGTCCGTTCCCAGGAATTGTGAGTCCCCATGGACACTGGAGTCGCGGGAGGCTTGAGAGTATCGAGCGGGGTTCAATCCCCGGTCGCTGTATCAACTTCGCTAAGCAGGGCTACGTCATTTTTGCTTACGATATGATCGGCTACAACGACAGCGGTAAACAGATAGAACACAATTACGGCGGCATACACGAAGGACTGTGGGGACTCAATGCGATGGGACTTCAACTCCAGAACAGTATCCGTTCCATCGACTTTTTGGAGAGTCTACCAGATGTGGATAATGAACGTATTGGATGTACGGGGGCATCAGGCGGTGGCACACAGACTTTTATATTGACGGCGGTTGATGAACGCATTAAGGTCTCCGCACCCGTCAATATGATCTCAGCCACGATGCAAGGCGGATGTATCTGTGAAAACGCACCGAACCTGCGTTTAGATGCGAGTAACATTGAAATCGGCGCGCTGATGGCACCGCGTCCACTCCTACTCGTGTCCGCGACAGGCGACTGGACGGTAAATACACCCACGGTTGAATATCCCGCTATCCGAAGTATCTATGCGCACTTCGATGCGGAAGACAAAGTACATCAGGTTCAGATAGACGCAGAGCATAACTACAATAAGGAAAGCCGTGAAGCGGTCTACGCATGGTTCGCGAAGTGGTTTCTGGAAGCAGCGGACACTTCGGCGTTTAAAGAGGTGGCGTTTGAAGTTGAACCAGATGAGGCACTGCTGGTTTTCTCGGAACGCGATCTACCGCCGCACGCCATGAAACAGGACGAGTTTCTACCGGTTTGGGCGAACAGATCCCAAGAAGCCCTCGAAAAAGTGAAGCCGACGAACGAAACGGAACTCCAAACATTTCGCGAAGAAATAGGTAGCGGGTTACAACACGCGCTCGGGTTGCACCTCCCGAAAAGCACGGATGTAACGCTTGTTGAACCAGACGGCGCATTTCCGACAACGTATCATACCAATTTATCCGCGAAACATCTTGTCATTGGTAGAAAAGGTATAGGGGACGCCATCCCTGCTCTTCTATTTAGTCGAGAACCCCAAGTAGAACACGATCCGGTAACACTGATTGTTCATCCAGAGGGTAAGGCGAATTTAATCAATTCGGAGACAGGCGAACCTTCTTCGCTCATCACGGATTTACTCAGTGCTGACCAGAAAGTACTGGTTATTGATGTTTTTGGGACGGGTGAGCATAGCGACTATGAGAGATCGGAAACTACCAATTACTTCACCACCTATAACCGAACAACCGCAGCCCTACGCGTGCAAGATATTGTAACGGCACTGCACTGCTTCACAAACAGAGGCGATGTTTCACAGGTGAATCTGATCGGGATAGGGGAAGCGGGATTGTGGAGTTTACTGGCAGCTGCATTTACGGAGGTCAAAAACGTTGTCGTGGATGCGGCCGCATACGCCCTCAACAGCGATGCGGCGTTCTTGGAAACCTTACCGATACCGAGCATCCGTCAAGCAGGCGATCTTCGGACAGCTGGAACACTTGTCGCACCGCGACCGCTGGCTATCCATAACACTGGTGACGTATTTGATACGGGATGGATCACTGAGGTTTATGGGGATATCGGAGCAGGTCAGAACTTGCTTGTCGAAAAAGATAAGTTGTCCGATGAGGATATAATCACACAGGTCATTGGATAGACTTTGCAATATGTATTTGTGAGCTGCGCATTATAGGAAAATTGAGTGTACACCGACGGATCCGTGCGGTTAGAAACCGCACCTACCGGTTTTTCTAATGCACCATAAAAGGGCGGACACAAGGATCCGCCCTTACATTAACCACACAAAATCAGAAAGCAGATGCCTCTATGAGAGGTTGTATCCACGTTCGTTGTGTTGCGACAGGTCGAGCCCCATCCGTTCGTCATCCTCTTCTACGCGTAAGCCGACTGTGGCATCTACAATTTTGAGGATAATAAATGAAAGCCCGCCACTCCAAACAACAGTAACAATGATACTGAGTAGCTGCGCCCATACTTGTGTGCCTATTGTCATACCTTCCGCTAATCCAACACCGCCTAAGCCCTCAGCGACAAAAATGCCAGTCATTAAGGCACCGACAATTCCACCGATACCGTGAACGCCAAATGCATCCAAAGAATCATCATAACCGAGTTGTGCCTTCAGGCTGGTTGCGCCCCAGAAGCAGACAATGCCAGAGACAATACCGATAGCAAGTGCGCCAATCGGTCCGACAGAACCTGAGGCGGGGGTAATAGCAACCAAGCCAGCCACGGCTCCAGTGACAATGCCTAAGGCACTCGGTTTTCCGTGTTTCGCCCATTCAACAAACATCCACGCAACAGCAGCGGTAGCTGTTGAAATCTGGGTGACAAGCATCGCCATACCAGCGGCCCCATCAGCAGCAACAGCACTGCCAGCATTGAAGCCGAACCAGCCTACCCAGAGCATGGAAGCCCCAACGACGGTGAGCGTCAAACTGTGTGGAGGCATCGCTGTTGTTTGGTAACCGAGTCGTTTTCCGACTAAGATGGCAGCAATTAAAGCTGCGATACCTGCGTTAATATGCACAACGGTCCCGCCTGCGAAATCAAGCGCGCCAATAATATCGCCAAATAACGAACCATCCCCTGACCATGCCATGTGGCAGAGGGGGGCGTATACTATAATCGACCAAACCACGGAGAAGATTAACATTGCCGAGAATTTCATCCGTTCCGCGAATGCTCCCGCAATAAGGGCGGGTGTGATGATGGCAAAGGTCAACTGGAACGTAATAAAAACGGTTTCGGGGATAGTCCCAGAGAGGGTGTCCACACCGATACCGCGTAAAAACATGGTCCCGAATCCGCCGACAAAAGAAGTGACGGTCAAGGTCCCTGCCTCCATGCCATCAGTGTTAAAGGCGAGACTGTAGCCACAGACGACCCACACAATCGTAATCAAGCCTGTCAATGCGAAACATTGCATAAGCACAGAGAGGACGTTTTGGACGCGCACGAGTCCGCCATAGAAAAGTGCAAGTCCAGGGATCGTCATAAAGAGCACCAGGGCAGTAGCCGTCAGCATCCAAGCCGTGTCGCCTGAATCAGCGGTAGCTGTCTCTTGCGCCATCGCTAAACTCGGCACGCCACACAACAGTAAAATAACAATTAGCGTTCTAATTCGTGTATAACCAGATCGGCTTTTTGGCGCAGCTTGCAAGCCAAAACTTGCTGTGAAAAGCGCAGATTGCGATGCACATCGTTGTTGCATCTGTATCCTCCATTCGATGAATCTCGCAAGCCAAGGCTTGCTTTCAGCACAAGCAGATGTTGCTTGTTTTTTGTTCTTTGAAAGTAGACAACTTTGTCTACTTCTTCCATTTTTGTAGGGACAGGTAGTTGTGTCCCACTCACGGTTTCTTGAAAGAGATATTAATTCTGAGAATCTATTACTTCAGCATTTTATCAGAATATCAGAATAGTATCAAACGTTTTTAATTTTTCCTTTCGGTTAAGTGGTAAATAAAAAAAGTGGAACGTCCACAGCACGTGAAGTAAACTCAGGGATATAAGTGAAACTTCATGTGGACGTTCCTATTCGGTTTTATGTCTCCGTCCTATTTGGAGCGAAGACTACATTGAAATATATCTAACGCATTGAGGAAACATTAAAATCAGGATACGCACTCGCGCCGTGTTCTTCATAGTCGAGTCCTGTTTGTTCTTCCTCTTCACTAACCCTTAACCCTGTAACAGCCTTAATTCCATAGAATAGAATAAAACCAGTAACGAGACACCATACAAGCACGGAAACGACACCGACGATTTGTGCCCAGAGGAGTCCAAAGCCTCCACCGAAGAAAACCCCGTTTGAACTGTCGAAAAATCCAAGGAGGATTGTGCCTAAGGCACCACACGTTCCGTGGACAGAGATGGCACCGACCGGATCATCAATGCGAAGTTTTTCAAACATCAGAACACTCAAAACGACCACAATACCACCGAGTGCACCGATAATCGCTGCGGAGACAGGACTCACCGATGCGCACCCTGCAGTAATTGCTACCAATCCAGCGAGTGCACCGTTGAGTGACATACCAGCATCGGGTTTGCCAAGGAAAATCCATGCGGTAATCATCGCAGTAATGGCACCTGCGGCAGCTGCGAGGTTCGTTGTTACGGCAATACCTGAAATTTCGGCTGCATCCGCACCCATCTGACTCCCGGGATTAAATCCGAACCAACCGAGCCACAAGATAAAGACCCCGAGTGCGGCGAGCGGTAGGTTGTGCCCAGCAATCGGTCGTGGATTTCCATCGCTATCGTATTTACCTGCACGGGGACCCAAAACGACGGCACCTGTCAGGGCGAGCCAGCCACCGGTTGAGTGAACAACTGTAGATCCCGCAAAATCTGACATACCGAAGTCTGATAGCCAACCCCCGCCCCAAACCCAGTGTCCAACAACGGGGTAGATGATACCTGTGATGAAGACGCTGTAAATCAGGTAGCTTTTGAACTGTGTCCGTTCCGCCATTGCCCCAGAAACGATAGTTGCGGCGGTTGCGGCGAACACCAACTGGAAGAGCCAAGCGGCGTGTGTCGGGACGGAGCTCCACTCTAATGAAGCAAACGCTGTAGAATCAGCGGGGACAAACCAACCACTCAATCCCATGAATGCGCTACCTGTGCCAAACATAATGGCAAACCCGATCGCCCAATAAGCAATCGAACCCATCGAGAAGTCCAGCAAGTTTTTCATCAGAATGTTGACGGCGTTCTTGGCACGGGTGAAGCCAGACTCCACCATAGCGAAGCCTGCCTGCATAAAGAAAACCAGAAATGCAGCAACAAGCACCCACAACGTGTCTGCCATATACTTCGCGTCAGAAACCTTCTCACCCTCAATGGATCCGTTTAAGGCGAAAACGTTCAGGCTCAGCAAACAGGTGAGTACCAAAACTGTTATGATAACCTTACTTTTCATTTGAAATATCTCCTTGTAGAGCAGCAGTCAGTTATCAGTTGTCAGCAGTCAGTGAAGAAAGACTCATACATCAAACCCGTTCTTGGTACTAAAATAACTGATAACTAACAACCGATAGTTTCCATCCTTACCAGGAACGGACGAAAGTCATTCTGCCGGTGATCCCTGTTTCATCTTCACCTTTTTGGGTCTCAAATCCGACAAAAACGCCGAGCGTGTTATTTTCCCCATAGCCGACATTGGCACGGAGACCGGGTGCTATACTACTGATTTCGCTTGCGGTCAAATCAAAGGTCACTTCTACTTGTGGACCGATAGCAACGGTATCATTCAGCGAATAGAGGACAAAATTGCGTGTGTAAAAGGAATCGTCACCATAATCAAACATGGAATTCAAGAACCCTTGTATCCATGATTCAAAATAGATGGAACCCGCGGTGAGATATGTAAACAGCTGCGGGGCAATCAAGGAAGAAGGGCCGTCCGCGGCGGCGTAATCAAACCCAATACCCACCATGGGGAGAAAACTAAGGGACAGGTCATCGCTATCGACGACGGGAATGCCGAGTCCGATGTCTAATTCACCGAATGTGCCAACGACGTAAATATCGGTATCCAGAGAAAGACCGCCGAGGAAACTTGGAGAATGGCTGGCACCCACCCAGATCTGTGTCCCTAAACTATCTGTATCCGTCCGGAACCACCCAGAAACCTCTGATGCTTCTTCTTCTGCCATCTCTTCACCGGCTTCATGCGCGTCTGCATAAGCCATTGGGATACTACCAACTGCGAAAATACAAACCATTACCAACAAACGAACCATCCAAAACGTATGCGTTTTCATCAAAATCTCCTTTATACGCGTTTTGAAACGCGTCTACAAGGTTATATTAAAATTTGAGCAACGTACTTTCACGGTGCGATACTGTCAGTCTGCGGTTTTCATAGCGAAAGAGACCGTTTGACTTCAGCATAAATTTGTGATATAGTGATTTTGCCTCTCCTTTTCGACACTTTTTGAATAAAAGGAGAACAGGCTTTCACCCGTGCGTATTGTGCACCTGTTTTCGCTTAAAGCAAAACGCGTGCCAATTAATAGTTATCGGTTGTCAGTACATTCGCTTCGCTCATTTTCAGTTGTTAGTAATGTAAACACCACAAGCATTTAACCGATAGTGGATAATGGATAGCGGACAATTTTTAAAACTGATAACAGATAACGGATAACTCTCACTGCGAGACAAACTCTTAAAAAAATGCTGAAATTTTCAACAAAACATTGCCCAAAAAAGATGCATATTATGTTTTTGAGCGTTGTTGTATTGTTCGGGACAGCACTCCGATTTTTGAACCTTGGGCAGTGGAGTTTCTGGATTGATGAGGTTTTCACGGTTCGAGACGCACAAAACCTTTCAGGCGACAGTTGGCGAGTTATCCCAAACCCGATCCCCTATCTGGCAGTGAAACTATCAATCTCAATTGCTGGCAGTCGTGAGTGGGGGAGCCGCTTAATTCCGTGCCTGGTCGGAATCGCCTCGATTCCCATGGTTTTTGGGTTCGGACGAGCCCTTTTCAATTGGCGGATCGGACTCCTGAGCAGTGCCTTTGTGGCATGCTCAAGTTGGCACCTGTTCTGGGCACAAAATGCGCGTTATCCGGTCTTCACCTTTTTCTTTGGTGTCCTGACGGGGTGGTTATTCTATGCCTCCCTTGAACGCGATTCAACGCTTTTAACCATAGGCGCGCTCGTTTCCTGTCTCTGTTTAATTCTTTCGCATACGCTCGCCGTTGTGATCGTTCCGGCTTTAGCGGCATACACCCTGATCTGCCTATTAGAAAACTCCAACAGAAAGCGGTGGTTGAATCTCCTCATTTTCTTTCTCCCGTTCGCGGTGCCGGTGTTGGCACTCATACTACCACAGGTGCGAGGTTATCTCTTCTCTGGATGGGGACGCAACGTCTGGCAGCGGAGTCCACTCTATATCGTGCTAACGCTCGTCCAAGGCGTAAGTATTCCAGTCGCTGTTACCGCCTTTTTTGCCCCCATCGCGACCCGATTCAACAGAGCTACGCTTTTTTTACTCTGTTATGCGGGTATCCCGTTAATTCTTTTTCTGATCGCATCGCAGCTCCAAAACGTTGCGGGTTATTACCTATTTTGGACAACACCTGCCTATTTCATTCTGGCAGGTGTTGCGTGCGAACGAATTTGTGAAAAGACACAGCAATCGCGAGCACAGCTCGCTCCTACAGGGAAAGGTGGGTGCGAACGGGTCTGGGAAGCAACAGGGACGGCATCGGGAAACACGCTCGGTATACTTGTGCCGTGTGTGCTTTTGGTGACACTCCTGTCGCAAGATTATCTCTATTTTAAAATTGAAAACGGTGGGAGACCGCAGTGGCGAGAGGCGTTTGAAGTCGTAGAAGCGGAGAAGAAACCGACCGATAAAGTTGTGCTTTCAGAACCTGAGATGGGTCGGTATTATCTTCCGGAATTAACACCCATTTACATCGGTGGGTTATTAGAAGATTCGGAAGCATTTGAAAGAGAATGGAAAACTTCGGAAAGGGAACGCTTATGGTTTCTTGTGGATGTAGCGAGTTTTAACGTCTTTGACGCTGAGGCGAGGGTTCGCACTTGGATTCGCCAACGGGGACGCATGGTAAAAACACTGCCTGCGTTTTCACGGGCAAAAGACAGGACGATTCATGTGTATCTGTTAGAATAGAACATTTTGATAACCTCTGCTAATGGAAAATGGCTTGGATGGGTTTCCTTCAATAGCGAACACTCACGGACGCGTTGCCCCAGTCGGCGCCTCGGACATGATCGCCTTCAAGACAAAAACGCCTTGATTGCACCGCCGACACCGATTGCGGCTGCGATACGAAATAACCAGTCAATCAATGTTTTCTTGTATGTCGCAACGGCTGTCGTTCCCGCTACAGCGGTTTCAACATTTCGAAATCGATCATCTAAAGATTGAATATCCGATCGGACATCGGCGATATCTGCCTTGAGTTCTGATCGGACATCGGCGATATCTGCCTTGAGTTCTGATCGGACATCGGCGATATCTG